>JAGCMZ010000068.1 GCA_017646225.1 Paludibacteraceae bacterium
CACGATTGGCAATGCGTGCACGTTCGTTCAGGTTAACAAATACGTCTTTGTTACGGGTGTAGATAACTTTTACATCGGGGTGATTCTTTTTAATCAAATCGCCCACTTCCAAAACGTATTTTAGAATGATGTTTTTTTCTTTCGAAAATGCGCCTACTGCTCCGGCATCGTGACCACCGTGACCAGCATCCAAGACCACTGTAAAGGCATTTGCGTTGAGTATGCAACCCAACAAAACAAATAGTAGAAGTAGCTGTTTCTGCATAGTTGTTATATCAATGTTACAAAAGTAGTTATTTTTTTGACAAACAAAACTTAAAAAGGTTTATTCTTTTTTATCTATGCGCTAATTTATGTAACTTTGCACTTTCTGGTTTTGACGATTGAAACGTTTTCTTAACATACTTGTTTTATTCCTACTGCTCTTGCCGTGTATGGCAGTGTGGTCTAAAGAAACTTCCACCGAGTTTACTTCCGATATTGTTTATACCGCCCGCGATTCGATTGTGATGGAAGGTATGAACATTGCATTGTTGTATGGCGATGCGCAGGTTACGTACGAAGGAATGGAACTGAAAGCCGAATTTATTCGTATCAACCTGGATAGCAGTACCGTATATGCTACAGGTGTGGACGATGGACTCGGAAATTTAAAGGGTACACCCGTATTCAAAGAAGGCAGAGAAACCATCGAGTCCAAGGCGCTAAACTACAACATGAAGAGCAAAAAGGGCTTTATTTATGGAACGGTTACGCAACAGGGCGAAGGGTATATTACCAGTCAAAAAACCAAAAAAGTAGGCGAGGATGTGTATTGCTTGCAGCACGGTAGGTACACCACTTGCGATCACCACGAACACCCTCACTTTTATTTGGCACTGACCAAGGCCAAAATGAAACAAGGCCGCTATATTGTGAGTGGACCTGCTTATATGGTGGTAGAGGATATCCCCATTCCGCTTGCCATTCCCTTTGGTTATTTCCCCATTAATACGCAATATTCGTCGGGTATTTTGTTCCCCACCCTGGGCGAGGAACAATCCAGGGGTTTTTACGCCAAAGGTTTGGGTTACTATTTTGCCATCAACGATTACATCGACCTAGCTGCTACGGCCGATATTTACTCCAAAGGTTCGTGGTCGCTATCGTTGGCATCGTCGTATAAATGGCGTTACCGTTTTGGCGGTTCGTTCAATTTTAGTTACGTATCGAATGTATATGGCACACCCAATACGCCCGATTACCGAAAATCGAACGATTTTCGCTTTGTATGGTCGCACACGCAAGATAGAAAAATGGCACCCAACACTACGTTTTCGGCCAGTGTCAATTTTTCTACCTCTAGCTACGAGCAAAACAATGTGGACAGTTACTACAATCCCAACGAACTGTCGCAAAATACCAAAAGTTCTACCATTACGCTAACGCAAAAGTTTGGTGATAGTCCGTTTACGCTATCGGCCAGTATGTATGTAACGCAACGTACCTCCGACTCTACCATCAACTTGCAATTGCCATCGCTCAATTTAACCATGAGCAGGCAATATCCGTTTAAGCGTAAAAAACGATTGGGTAAAGAAAAATGGTACGAAAAAATCTCTATGTCGTATACCATGAACCTTACCAATAGCGTAACGGCCAAAGAAAGTGAGTTTTTACAAACCGATTATTTGCGCGATTGGCGGTATGGTATCAAACATACCTTGCCCATATCGGCATCGTTTACCTTGTTTAAGTACCTGAACATGAACCTATCGCTAAACAATAGCCTGAAATGGTACTTTAAAAAGATTGAACAAAAATGGGAAGGCGATGCCAAGGGTTCTGTTGTGCGCGATACCACCTTTGGCTTTTACAATATTTACGATGGCGATTTGTCGTTTAGTATGCAAACCCAATTGTTTGGTTTCTATGCGCTCAAAAGCAAGTCGGGTAAAAAGATGCCCGTATTTAGGCATAAGTTAGTTCCTTCGGTAGGTCTTTCTTTCTCGCCTGATTACGGCGCTCCTGGTTGGGGATATTGGGGATCGTACGAGCGTCCTAAATCGGACGGAACAACCGAAACCATCTACTACGACCAATTTGCAGGGGGCGTATACGGTGGTTCGCCTAGCAGGGGAGCTACGGGGAGTATCACTATGTCGATAGCCAATAACGTCGAAATGAAGTATTGGAGCAAGCGGGATACTACGGGGCAGGCCAAAAAGGTGACCATCATCGATAACTTAAGCATGAGTACATCGTACAACATGTTTGCCGATTCGCTGAATTGGTCCGATATTAGTACCAACCTGCGGTTTAAGGTGCTGGATAAGTTCTCGCTGAATTTGGATATGGTATTTGACCCTTATACCTATCAGTTGGATGCTTTTGGAAATCCCCGAAAGGTAAATGTGTCGCAAGCGAGTAAAAACCATGTGTTGGGACGTATCAAGAGTGCATCTACCTCGTTTGGTTATACCTTTAACAATGCTACCTTCCGTAAAAAGAATAAAAAGAAACAAGAAACGCAACCCGAAGCAACCGAGGAAACGGAAATACCGAAATCGGAATTAGAACAAATCCTAGAAGCAAACGATCCACTTACCAAAGCTGGGATGCGTACCGAAAAAGAGAAGGAAGAACGCAAAAAGGCAGATGCCGCCTACGCAGAATTTAAGGTACCTTGGAGTTTGACCTTTAATTATAGCGTTCGATATGGTTACTCTACCTTTAATAAAGAAATTATGGAATACGACCGCAAGTTGACCCATAACTTAAGCATATCGGGGCGCATCAATTTAACCCCAACATGGTCGGTAACCATGTCCACATATTACGATATTACCAACAATAAATGGAATTATTTGAATTGTACCATATCAAAAGATTTGCATTGTTGGCAAATGTCTGCTAGCTTTGTACCCATTGGTAGGCATACTACCTATAATTTCTTGATTAGCGTAAAATCGTCCTTGCTAAAAGACTTGAAATACGAGTTGGAAAGCGATAGCGGTAGCCAAGTTAAGTGGTATTAAAAACCGTCACTTGTCACTTGTCGACTCAACGACTCAACAACTAAAGTTGCGATTAAGCGAGAGCAGAACAAATTTATTTGTTATGCAGAGCGTGAGCAACTTCATGAAATGCGCAGCATTGAATAAACGACTAAACGATAAAAAAATGGAACTAAAAAATTATTACGTAGCCCTTACTTACGATTTGAAAGTAGGCGAAGAAGATGAACTAATGGAAAGCACCACTCCCGAACAACCTTTTACTTTTTACAGCGGTTTGGGCATGGTGTTAGAAGATTTTGAAAAAGCCATCATGGCTTGCGAAGTGAACGGTGAATTTGATTTTACCATTCCTGCAGAACGTGCTTATGGCGAATACGACGACGAAAGCGTTATCGATTTGCCTAAAAGCATTTTTGAAATTGACGGAAAAATTGACGAAAACATTTTGTTCGAAGGCAATATTGTACCTTTGCAAGACAACGAAGGCAACCGCATCAATGCATCGGTGGTAAGCGTAGGTGCCGATACCGTTACCGTCGATTTGAACCATCCTTTGGCAGGCGAAAACTTGCACTTTGTAGG
>JAGCMZ010000069.1 GCA_017646225.1 Paludibacteraceae bacterium
TAGAGCAAAGGACTGAAAATCCTTGTGTCCCCGGTTCGATTCCTGGTGGCACCACACAAAAAGACCTCCGAATTATCGGAGGTCTTTTTTTATGTAAAAAATTGGCCCTTTTGTTTTTTTTAGTTTTTTTATTTTTTAAATTTGCCTTATTGAACTTAAAAAATTTAAACAACTTAAAAAAATAGAAATATGGCATTCATAGACTGCGTCAGATGGGCACCCAAGGATGGTGAATTTATTTTTGCATATCGCTATCCAGAAACGAACTTAAGTACACACACTCAGTTGATTGTGCACGAGTCACAAGAAGCTCTTTTGTTCTCGAAAGGGCAATTAATGGGCAAGTTTGGCCCCGGTAAGCACACGCTCGATACCGAAAACTTACCCTTGTTACGTTCTTTATATGGCATACCTTTTGGTGGTAAAAACCCTTTTATGGCCGAAGTTTGGTTTGTAAACAAATTGTATCCTACCAATCTGACATGGGAGGTAAACAAAATTACCATTCACGATGCCGATTATAACACCATGATACCTTTGCAAGCATCCGGTCAATACGGTGTAAAGGTAGAAGATTCGGAACGTTTCCTTGTTAAGATGGTAGGAACTAAGGCCATCTTTACCGAAAGCGATATGTTGGACAATGCTTTTGGTGAATTTGCTTCTAAATCAAAAAGTGCTATTATTCAGTTTATGAATAATAACAACATTGGTTTTAAACGTGTTTCGGCGCACCTAGACTCTTTGTCGGAATACATCAAATCTATTATTACTCCTTATTGGGCCGATTATGGCATGAATTTTACTCGTTTTTACTTGAACGAGATTAGCATTGACGAAAGTACTCCAGAAGGCAAAAAATTAGCGAGAGCCGTTGCTGATCAAGCGGAAATGTCGATTACTGGTCACTCTTGGCAACAAAAACAAATGTTTGATTTGACCAACAATGCGGTCGATCAAATGGGTGAAATGTCGGGCACCAACGGTCTTTTGGCAGGTATGATGGCCATGAACATGATGGGTGGCGGCATGATGGGCGGCGGAGGTGGTATGTCTGCTGGCATGATGCAAACCCAATACAACCAACCCAACTTTAATTCGTACCAACAAAATCAACAAGGTGGCTTTGCTCAACCCGGTCAACAACAAATGGGCCAAGTAAGAGAAGTATACTGTGCTTCTTGTGCTAAAAAACATTTAACTACCGAACGTTTCTGCCCTCACTGCGGTGCCGAATACAATCCATGTCCTAAATGTGGCTCGGATAACATGAAAGGTGCTAAAAGATGCATCTCTTGCGGAACGCCTTTGCAAATGGCAGGTGGTGGTTCAGCCTGTACTTCTTGTGGGGCTCCTTTGATGCCAGGCGCAGCATTCTGTCCAAGTTGCGGACAAAAGCAAAATTCGGCAGCGGCTGGTAATGTATGCCCAAGATGCAAAACGGCTTTAGCACCCAACACCCGATTCTGCCCTACTTGTGGAAATAAAATGTAACCTTAAAAGTTGAATAGTATGCTAGCAATGAGAATTTTTATCACCTTGTTAGGCTATGGCTTAATCATTGGTGGATTTATTGTCTTTGGCGATTTTTTGCCAACAGATGTTCGATACTTAGACATGGCAATATGCTGTCTGTTGTTTTCGTCTTTACCTTTTTTGTACTTCAGACCCTTGATTAACCTCAATGACCCTTCGCACAAGGAAGTGGGTTCGATGGGTATTCAAATGTATGGCTTTGGCTCTTATGGCCTAGCTGCCGTTGCTATAATGGTAGTAGGGTATCTTCTTGAATGGAGTTTTAAGGTTCAATTGTTTTTGCATTTGGGCGTTTTTTTCTTTTTCTGTTTGATGGTGCTGGCTTCGATGTTTGCTGCACGCAAAGTAAGTCAGGTATATCATAAAGAGAGTAAAAAACTAAAAAACAGAGCTATCTTTAAAACGAAAATGGCCGAATTGATGGACGAAATCCAAATAGCTGGAGGAAGCATTCCACAAGACATTCGTCAACCCTTAGAGGCCATTAACGATACGATGACGTATATTGTGCCTAGCTCTAACCCAGAGGTTACCTTGCTAGAAGACAAGTTTTGCGATTTGGTCGATGAAATCTTGGTTTTGATGCGCAACATCGACCTAAACAAAGACCTTATCCAAGAAAAAATCAAACGCTTAGAGCTTACCTTGAACAAAAGAAAAAATTTTTAAACCCTAAAATCACATAAATCTTAAAATCAAATGACAACCACTGGAAAAATTTTCAGAGACTCTAGCAATGTCTATCAAGATCAAGCTAGATTGTTGTTTAACTACTACGAGCAAGCAGCCGAAAGTATTGTTAGACAAGAAGAAAAATTGGAGAAAGAAATCGCTCAACTAGAAGCCGATCGTGAGCAAGTAGAAATTAAAAAAAGTGACATTTGGAAGTGGTTCTTAACGATCATTTTGTTTTTCATGTATTTTGTACGTCGTAATAAGTACGACAAAGAAATTGCCATGATTAATGCTAAAATTGACGAGAAGAAAGAGGCGCATAAAAATATCTTTAGAGACTACAAAGTTACCAAAATGGGACTTGCTTATGTTCCTGTTGCTCAACAAATTGCATACGAAGACAAATGCTTTGTGGTAGACTATACAGGCAATGTGGCCAATTCGCGTGTAAGCCTTCAAATGTCGCGTCAAAACGACTTGTTGTGCGAAACCATGTCTCAAATTGAAAAACTTACCACCGAAGCTCCTTTGGTAGAATCGTCTGATGAGGCAGAAGCCATCGATACCAACAACTATTCATTGTCTATTCAAGAAGTAAATCAGTCGGACTATGTTGGTAAATTAGACAGATCGTTGCGTACCATTTCGTTCTGCATGAACGATACAGAAACAAAATCGGTCGACTTGCCTTTGGTGGCAGATAATAGCGATTATCTACGTTTCTTAAACGAATATTCTACCAGCGAAGCAGGCTCTCATCCTGTTATGAAGGTATTTGATGATACCAAATACGATGATAGCGTGAAAGATTTCTGCGCATTGAACAAATTGAAAGACTCTTTGTCGAACGATACAGAACAATTTGAAGATGTATTGAAACATTTGATGCACACCATGGCGGTTTCTGTTCAAACCATTTCTGCCATGAAATTGGCCTCTACCGATAAAGTGGTGAGCGATTCAAATGACTTGTTGTTCAAACTGTTGAAATCTCCTTACAATCACTACTCTCCTTTGTTGGAAGCAGACGAAATTAGCCGTATCCGCATGGAGAACTTTAACTACGCAGACTCTATTCAGGGATACGAACCTTTCCAACTTCGTGAAAGCTCGCGCGTACGTTATAATTTGTTTGCCGACGAATGGACTGCAGAAGATAATAGCAAAGCAAGTGTTCCTTTTGGTGTTCACCAAATTTACGAAGAAATTGTAGCTCCTATGGTACAACGTTTGATGATGGAAAACCGCATTGAACGTATTAAAGTGTACGGACAAATTCACGACCAAAAATTGAGCTACTTGAACAAATGGCACCAAGACGTTGATGCCTTCTATCGTTCTAACCACGCCGAAAGTGCCGATATCATCAACAACATGCAACAATCGTTGAGCGAGTATGTTGAAGCTTATAACACCTTGGCTCAATTGCAAAAAACCTTGGATGCGATGAACAGTGAGGGTGCTACCCTAGAAGATGCAGTAGTAGAAGAACAAGACAATGCTGCAGATACCTTGATGGCATTTGAAATGCAAGCACAAGAGTTCAAAAAAGCACAAGAAGATTTTGCCGAATACATGGACCGTTTGCAAGACGATATTGCGTTGAAAGCAGAACAATTTGGTCACATCGAGTTCTACGATGCTCGTTTGCAAGACGGTTACTCAAATGCCATGGCGGTTGCTGCCGACGAAGTTCAAGATTTGGACGACCGTCGCAAACCTTTGGCTGCTACCAGCCCACTTTTGGCAAAAGAATCGGTTATGCTTCCTGAACCTAGCGTAGAAGATGTAACCTACGAACACCTATCGCTTAACTTACCAGCTATTGCTGTTAATGCATTGGATGCTGTAAGTCGTATTGCTTTAGAAGCAGAACAAGCTGCTGAAGAAAACGAAGAAGCATACGATGAAGATTTGGAAGACATCGAAGACGATGAACTAGACGAAGACCTAGAAGAAATCGAAGACGATGAATTAGATGAAGATCTTGAGGACATCGACGAAGAAGGTGACGATGACGATGACGAAGAGGATGAGGACGACGATGAAGATGGTGATGAAGAAGAGGAAGAAGAAGAGGATGATGATGAAGAAGAA
>JAGCMZ010000070.1 GCA_017646225.1 Paludibacteraceae bacterium
AACGCATCGACCTTACTCCCGATATAGATGTAGATGCTCTTTTGGAACGCGTAAAAGAAAAATTTGCCGGCGAAGAAATCAACGACATCGATGGCGTAAAAATAGATTTCCCTACCAAATGGGTACACTTGCGTAAATCGAATACAGAACCCATTATCCGCATCTATTCTGAAGCTTCTACCCTACAAGAAGCCGATGCGTTGGGACAAGAAATTATTGATATTATCAAGTCGATGATTTAAAACTCGCTATACAACAAAAAAGAGGCTTTATAAGCCTCTTTTTTTTATAGTAAGTTGATACCTGCTGCTTTACATTTCTGACGCATATCTTCTGGCCAAATACTTGCCTGAATTTCGCCCAAGTGAGCCTTGCGTAGCATAAACATACACAAACGCGACTGACCAATACCGCCACCCAAGGTAAGTGGCAATGAACCTTCGTCCAAGCGTTTGTGGTAATAGTATTGCATGCGGTCTTGCTGACCGGTAATTTCCAATTGATGCGCCAAGGCTTTTTTGTCAACACGTACACCCATCGATGACAATTCCAAGGCCATGCCCAACAAATCGTCCCAAACCAAAAGGTCGCCGTTCAATCCGTTAAAGCCATCTTCGTTAGGAGTTGTCCAATCGTCGTAGTCAGGAGCACGTCCGTCGTGTTTTTCGCCGTTCGATAGTTTGCCGCCAATGCCCATAATAAACACTGCCCCGTGTTCTTTGGTAATAAGGTTCTCACGTTCCTTAGCGGTTTTATCGGGATACATTTGCAACAACTCTTCTGCATGAATAAAGAAGATATTGGCAGGCAAAATAGGAGTGATGCTTGGGAACATTTCGTACAATGCGTACTCGGTACGCACCATCACAGCATACAAACGACGTACCACTTCTTTTAAGAACGATACGGTGCGTTGGCTTTCGTCAATAACCAATTCCCAGTCCCATTGGTCTACGTACAACGAGTGGATGTTGTCCAATTCTTCGTCTGCACGAATGGCATTCATATCGGTATACAAACCATAACCTTTTTCGATGGCATAATCTGCCAAGGTAATGCGTTTCCATTTGGCAAGCGAATGAACTACTTCTGCTTGTGCCTCGTTTAGGTCTTTTATGTTGAAGGTTACTGGACGTTCAATGCCATTCAAGTCGTCGTTGATACCCATTCCTTTTAATACAAACAAGGGAGCGGTTACACGACGCAAACGCAATTCGGCCGACAAGTTGCTTTGAAAGAAATCTTTTACGCACTTGATGGCCAACTCGGTTTGACGTAAATCTAGGGGCGATTTATAATCTTTTGGCAAAATGAGTTGCGACATAATCTACTGATTTTAATTCTCGCAAATTTAATACATTAAATTGATTTCTACCACAACGCAACCACATTTTACCGAAAAAAAGTGCTATTTTTGCACCACTCTGCAATCGGCCTTGTAGTTCAATGGATAGAATAAAAGATTCCGGTTCTTTCGATTGGGGTTCGACTCCCCACAAGGTCACGAAAAAAAGGATACGCTTTTGCGTATCCTTTTTTTTCGTGACTGGTCCGTTTTTTTATATTACGAACCATTCGGCTATTTATTATTAGTCTTCTTTTACTTCCCAGGCCAATGCACTTGCACCCAAGATAGCAGCGTCCGATTCTTTCAATTGAGAGAACACCACTTTGATTTTGTTACGCCATTGTGGCATGATGTTGTTGTTGATGCTTTCTACAACGGGTTTCATAATCAAATCGCCACTGCGAGTTAAGCCACCAAATAGAACAATGGCTTCGGGCGACGAAAACGCCACAAAGTCTGCCAAAGCTTCGCCCAACATATTGCCAGTAAACGAGAAAATTTCTTTTGCTAGTTCGTCGCCTTCCATAGCTGCTTCAAACACGTCTTTCGAAGTGATGTTTTCGGCTGGAAGATCGCGACATACACTTTTACGATCGGTAGCTTCTAACAATTCGCGAGCAGTACGTGCCACGCCAGTAGCCGATGCATAAGCTTCCAAGCAACCGGTTTTACCACAACCGCACAAACTACCGTTTTTGCGTACCATGGTAACGTGACCCAATTCGCCAGCAAAACCATCGTGACCGTAAAGCACATAACCACCTACCACAATACCACTACCTACACCGGTACCCAAGGTAATCATGATAAAGTTTTTCATGCCACGTGCAGCACCGTAGGTCATTTCACCAACAGCAGCAGCGTTAGCATCGTTGGTTAAACGAACGGGCAAACCAATTTTTTTGCTCATGGTTTCGGCAAAAGGAATAACGCGAGGACCACCAAAGGTAAGGTTAACTGCATTTTCAATGGTACCTTTGTAATAGTTACCATTAGGAGCGCCAATACCTACACCACGGATTTCGCTAAGCGAATATTTTGATCCGAGCATGTTTTTTACAGCATCACACAAGTTATCAATAAAGATTTCGTAATTATCGGTATCGTTACTTTTAATAACGGTTTGTACCAATACATTACCACGTGCGTCTACCAATCCAATTTTAGCTGTTTGGCCACCTATATCAATGCCAACTACATAAGGTTTTTCCATAATACTTTATTTTTACGTTATTCTGCGTTTATTATATACTACAAAGAACAAAGATAAACATTCTAATGCAGAATGACGCTATTTTGTGTAACAAATTTGTAATAATTTTTAGAGAAATCAGAATCCTTTAATTACCTTTGCGCAAATTTTGAACCAATTTATGAGATTTTGCAGCCTTGCCAGCGGAAGTAGCGGCAATTGTTACTACATAGAAGATAGCGGTTACGGCATTTTAATCGATGCCGGAATATCGCCCAAGAACATCAAAAAACGACTCAAAGAGATTGATGTAGACATCAAACGTTTATACGGCGTGTTGATTACACACAATCATTACGATCACATTGCTTCGATTGGGTCGTTGGGCGAAGACTACAACCTTCCTGTATACAGTACGCAACGAATTCTAACGGGCATTAACGAGAACCCTAAAATTACGCAGAAATTATACCAAAGCAGGCGCCCCATTAACGCAGGCGAAGCCTTTCAAATTGGTTCACTCACCATTACAGCCTTTAAGGTAGAACACGATACACCCGAATGCGTGGGTTACTTTATAGAAACACCCAACAGCAGTTTATTCATCGCTACCGATTTAGGACAAATGAACGAAACAGCTGCTTCGTTCTTAGTAAAAGCCAAAAACATCGTTATAGAAGCTAACTACGACGAGGAAATGCTGCTAAGAGGCAACTATCCACTCTTTTTAAAACAACGCATTTTGAGTAATAGCGGACACATGGCCAACCACATAACAGCCAAATGCCTGCAACAGCATTTCCAATCGCATTGGGAACATATTTTCTTTTGCCATTTAAGCAAAGAAAACAACTGCCCCGAAGCGGTACTTGCCTGCATAAAAAAAGCATTGGATGTGGTATCCAATGCTCAACCTAGTTTGCACGTTTTGCCCCGTACAGCGGCCATAGAGCCGATAGATTTATAATACAGTATACAAATACTCTTGTTATGGCTATTTTTGTACAAAAATAAGACTAGGGGTGTACCATATCATGATACACCCCTAAAAAAAAACGAGGTATAATTGCCAAAAAAGACAAGCACAATAAAAGCCAGCTATAAAATAGCTGGCTTTTATTGTGCACAGGAGGAGACTCGAACTCCCACGCCGGAACCGGCACTACCCCCTCAAAGTAGCGTGTATACCAATTTCACCACCTGTGCAAGGACTTTTAAAGTATATTCAAAAAAAATGGGTGACTTGAGTCACCCTTTGAGCGAAAAACGGGATTCGAACCCGCGACCCTAACCTTGGCAAGGTTATGCTCTACCAACTGAGCTATTTTCGCATTATTTCAAATTTGCAACCGCTTTGTTTCTCAATTGCGATGCAAAGATAGAGCGTTTTTTTGAATCCTGCAAATTTTTCAAAGAAAAAATGCAGGATTTTTCTAAAAAAGTTACGAATTACGTGTTTTATAGTCTTCGTAGCCAAATTTTCGTACCAATTGGAAGGTATCGTCTGCTTTCCAGATACCAATAGAAGGATGCGAAACACCATTAAAGAAGGTAGTTTTTACCATGGTGTAATGAATCATATCTTCAAAAACAATGATATCGCCCACTTTTAAGGGTTGTTCAAACGACCAATCGCCACAAAAATCGCCCGACAAACAACTATTTCCACCCATACGATAGGTATAAGGTGTAGTTCCAGGTTCTAAAGCACCCTCAATGGCAGGTTTATAAGGCATCTCCAAACAGTCGGGCATGTGACAAGCAAACGACACATTAAGCATGGCCGTTTTTACACCTGCGTTGTCTACCACATCCAATACTTTCGATACCAATACACCCGTACGCCATGCAAAGGCACTGCCTGGTTCCAATATAACTTGCAAATGGGGATGACGTTGCTTAAAGGCCTGCAAAACACTTATCAAGTGTTCTACATTGTAATCGGCACGGGTCATCAAATGACCACCACCGCAATTCAACCATTTAATCTGAGGCAATAAATGACCAAACTTTTGCTCTATAACGG
The DNA here is from genome assembly GCA_017646225.1 of Paludibacteraceae bacterium. GTDB lineage: Bacteria > Bacteroidota > Bacteroidia > Bacteroidales > Paludibacteraceae > Enterocola. The sequence goes on from JAGCMZ010000070.1 coordinate 4,567, forward strand.
CCAACAGTTTTTCCAAATCGTACGATGTAGATTCACACAAAGCATGAAAATGCAAGCCTTCAATACCTTTTGGCAAAGTAGGCAAATCTTCTACCCTAACGCCCAAACGAGAACCAGGTACACATGGATTGTACAAATCGGTTTCCACCACCGAGCATTCGGGATTCACGCGCAAACCACAAGACACCCCTTCCACTCTATCGGCAAAATGCAAATAATGCGACACCGAATTAAAAGTGATATGCCTGCTGCATGCTTTGATTTCGTCAAACTCCTCGTCGGCATATACAGGGGCGTAGGTGTGCGCTTTGCTTCCCATTTCTTCGAATGCTAAACGAGCTTCGCACAACGAACTTGCTGTTGAATAAGGAATGTATTCTCTAATAATAGGGAATGCAGACCACATCGCAAAAGCCTTAAAGGCCAAGATGATTTCCACCTCGGCCTTTTGCTTTACATATTGTATCAACTCCAAATTGTTACGCAACAACTTTTCGTCCAAAACGTAACAAGGAGAAGGAATTTTTGAATAATCCATTATAGTTCTAAATCGCCATTAACCACTTCGTGCCAAGGCAAACCGCTTTCTGCCACTTTTTTCATGAATGGATCGGGATCAAACTCTTCTACGTTAAACACCCCTGCTCCACTCCATTGTCCAGTCATGAACATATAAGCACCTGTCATAGCAGGCACACCAGTGGTATAGCTAACACCTTGCATACCGGTTTCTTCGTAGGCTGCTTGGTGGCTGCAATTGTTGTAAATGTAGTAAGTTTTTGCTTTGCCATCGCACATACCTTTAATGCGGCAACCAATGGATGTCCAACCGGTATAGTTTTCACCCAAGTCTTGTGGATTTGGCAATACAGCTTTTAAGAATTGAATAGGAACAATTTTTTGTCCGTTGTAATCAATTTCGTCGATACGGGCCATACCTATGTTTTGGATAACACGCAAGTGAGTTAGGTATTCTTGACCAAATGTCATCCAGAAACGAGCACGTTTGAT
>JAGCMZ010000071.1 GCA_017646225.1 Paludibacteraceae bacterium
AATTAAATCTAGCGCCCAAGCGGCTGCTATTTTCAAGCATATTTTAGTTTATATTAACCACGAAGAATTTTGGGTGCTGTTGCTAACTATAACCAATAAACCAATAACCAAATTTAGAGTTGGTTTGGGCGGGGTGCATCAAACCCCCGTAGATTGTAGAATGATTTTAAAACAAGCTGTAATTCATTTGGCTTCTGGCATTGTTTTGTGTCACAACCACCCTTCTGGATCTTGTTTTCCTAGCCAAGTTGATAAGATGTTAACCAGGAATATAGTGGAGTCGGCAAAATTGTTGGATGTAAAAGTGCTAGATCATATTATTATAGCAGGAAATAATTATTATAGTTTTTCGGACGAAAACACATTAGATGTATGATATATTTTTATACTGAAAAGTTGACTCCTCGTGTTCAGTATGTATGTACGCACGTGTTTAGCAACATGCTAGGCAAAAAAATAGAATGGGTAAACGCCTTGGAGGCTTTGCCCGATGCCAAGCAACACGTAGTGGTAGCCTATACTTCAGAGGCTTGCCCCAAAGGAGTGTCTCAAATTTGTCCCAATGGTTTGCTCTTTAAAAAAGGAATAAAGAAACAAACAATTGAGATGAGCGAGTGGAATGGTTTAAAAACTTTCTTTGCTGTGCAAGGCGGTAATATGCCGTTCGATATTTTCTCGGCCATTTTTTATTTGATATCTCGTTACGAAGAATGGGTAGCATCGCCCGAAGAATTGGATTCTTTTGGCAGATTTAAAGCACAGTTTAGTTTGGCTTATCAACAAGGTTTCTTGCAAGAACCTTTGGTAGATAAATGGGTGGCGATGTTCGAGGGAGAACTGAAAGCACACTTTGCTTGCTACGCCGAGAATGATCAACGTCGTTTCTTGTTCAGACCTATTATTGCCATCGATAGACTATTTAAGTACCAAAATAGATCCTTTGTTTATAATACACATCAGTTCTTTCGCAATTTGGTAAAGGGAAGGTGGAACGCCATAAAAACGCAGGCAAAGTCGATTTTTCGCATATCAGAAGATCCGTTTTGTAATTTTTCTTCGTTGTTGCAACTGCACAACCGAAATAACTTAACCCCTATTTTCTTTTTGCGAGTGGCGTACGATTCGTGGTTGGAACGCCCTATTTATGCCACTCATATAACGTATCGCAAGTTGCTGATGCATAATTATTTGTTCGAGTTACACAGCGGTCAAAATGCAGCCATCAATGTTTCTAAGTTGATGTCAGAGCGTAAAAAGTTGTACAAGATTACCAAATCGCAGGTGACGATGAACTGTTTTTATCGTTTGCGATTTAAGACATCCGTTTCGTATAGAAATCTGCTAAAAGCATCGTTTAAAGACGATTACAGCATGGCTTATCTAAGTGTGATTGGTTTTAGAGCCAGTACTTGTACGCCGTATCGTTATTACGATTTAGAAAAAGAAGATTACTATAAACTCACCATTCACCCCATTGCTTTTTGCGACGATGTGTTGCGTAGCCTAAAATGCACGCGCGAAGAAATTTATGCAGCTATGATGCAAATGGCTAACGAAGTGCGCCAGGTAAAAGGAGAGTTTGTCTGCATTTATCACAACGATGTATTGTCGGATTCAGGAAGGTGGCATCGTTGGTATTCGCTGTACGAATCTGCTATCAGAGCTATTGCGAGTATGGAGGTAAAATCGTAAATTTGCATTCCTTTAAGCGAGGTCCTGTAGTTCAATGGATAGAATACGAGTTTCCTAAACTTTAGATCCGGGTTCGATTCCCGGCGGGACTACAAACAAAAAGCATTCCTTGCGGAATGCTCTTTTTTGTTTGTAGTCCTATCCATTTTTTTATTACGTGCCTTTCGGCACGGCGCTTTTACAACCCCACGCTGTCGCGGTAAAAATCTAGTGCTTGGTAAATCCATTCTTTCTCTACAATGCAGTTGGGAACAATATCGCCCACGTCTTTTAGTAGGGTAAAGTTCACCTCGCCTGCTGCAGCATTCTTTTTATCGTGCGCCATGTATTCGTACAAGGCAGGGTAGTCGTTGCAGGTAATTTCAAATACGCCGTAATTTTCTTTGATGAATCGAATGGTATCGAGCATTACATCTTGTGGGAATCCTTGCACCTTGTGCGAAAGGAATAACTCGCCTATTAACCCCCAGGCTACGGCATAACCGTGTAAAATAGGTCTACCGGTGGCATGCGAATAGCTTTCAAAGGCGTGCCCAATGGTGTGGCCCAGGTTAAGCGCCTTGCGAATGCCTTTTTCGGTAGGGTCTTGTGCTACAATATCGGCTTTTATTTGTACCGATGTTTCAATAAGCGATGCCAATAGTGCATAATCGGGGCGGGTAGCGTCAAAACTGCTAAGTCGTGCCATTTCGTTGCGCGACGATAGCAAACCGTGTTTGAGCATTTCAGCGTATCCCGAAAGCAAGTTTTGAGTATCGAGCGATTTTAGAAAGTCGGAATGTATGATGACGTTTTGGGCGGGATTGATAACGCCAATTTCGTTTTTCAATCCGTTAAAGTTGATGCCTGTTTTACCACCTACGGCAGCATCTACCATCGATAGCAAGGTGGTGGGGATGTTGATAAAGCGAATGCCACGCTTAAAGGTATTGGCCACAAAACCACCTAAATCGGTTACGACACCGCCACCTATGTTAATGAGCATTGAATGGCGGGTACCGCCGTTCTCGCCCATAAACTTCCAAATGTCCACCACAGTCTCAATGGTCTTGTGATCGTCGCCATTGGGCATGGTGTACACTTTTGCCTGCTGCAACGCTCTTTCGCTTTGCAATAAGGGCAAACAGTATTGCTGGGTTTGTGTATCGGTTAGTATAAACAATTGCTCCGACGAAATGCCCTGTAAAAGGGCATTTACATCGGAAGCCAAATTGTTAGAAAAAATAACCGAGTTATTATTTTCTAATGTCACCTTCTTTAATTAAGTATTCTGCAATTTGTACAGCATTTAGCGCTGCACCTTTTTTAATTTGGTCGCCTACGCACCAGAAAGTAAGACCGTTTGGATTAGCTAGGTCTTTGCGGATACGGCCAACAAAGATAGGATCCAAGCCCGATTTGAAAAGTGGCATAGGATATACTTTTTCAGCTGGATTGTCTTCTAGTACAACACCATCGGCAGCAGCAAATGCTTCTTTTGCTTCTTCGATGCTGATAGGACGTTCGGTTTCTACCCAAAGCGCTTCAGAGTGAGCACGAAGCGAAGGTACACGTACGCAAGTAGCACTTACTTCGATGTCAGAGTGCATAATTTTGCGGGTTTCGTTGTACATTTTCATTTCTTCTTTGGTATAACCGTTTTCGGTAAATACGTCAATTTGAGGAATCAAGTTGAATGCCAATTGGTAAGCAAATTTGTTTACAGTAACTTCTTCGCCTGCCAATACTTGACGGTATTGCAACTCCAATTCTGCCATAGCAGCTGCACCAGCACCGCTCGCAGCTTGGTAGGTAGAAACGTGTACGCGTTTAATGTGCGATAGGTTTTCGATGGCTTTCAATGCTACTACCATTTGAATGGTGGTGCAGTTGGGGTTAGCGATAACACCGCGTGGACGATCTTTAGCATCGGCAGCATTTACTTCGGGAACTACCAATGGAACGTCATTGTCCATACGGAAAGCGCTCGAGTTGTCAATCATTACCGCACCAAATTTGGTGATGTCTTTTTCAAATTCTTTCGAAATACCAGCACCAGCCGATGTAAAGGCAATGTCAATATCTTTAAAATCGTCGCCGTGTTTTAATTCTTTAACGGTATAGGTTTTGCCCTTAAACTCGTAGGTAGTACCTGCGCTACGTGCAGAACCAAATAAATACAAGTTGCTAATGGGGAAATTACGTTCCGCCAATACCCTTAAAAATTCTTGTCCAACGGCACCGCTGGCTCCAACAATGGCTACATTCATTTTTTTAGTGTTTTATTAAATGATTATTAATTTGATTTTCTTACCTTTGTCTTGTTGTCGATGTCAACAAATCGACTGCAAAAATACTATTTTAATTCGTTATCTAACACTTTTTTATGAAGAAAATGCTATTTCTTTGGCTATTGCTACAGCCATGTTTCCTACTTGCTTGGCAAGGTGATGTTGCTTGTTTTCAGTACAACAATGCTACTTTTACGCTCAATGCGCCCGCTGTGGCCGATACGGTGTATCTTTCAACCTCTTCTCGGGCTGCAGTCAATGCGAATTGGCAAGCTACCGTTCAGTTGCAGTATGTGCCCAGCTCTTCCAACCTAGCCAGGGTGTATGTAATGGCCGATACTGCCTGCCTTACCGCTCCCTTGTGTGGTTATTTTGTGCAAATTGGTGGGGCTAACAAAACCATTGCTTTGTATCGCCAAGATGAAACAAAGAATCAGTTACTATTAGCTGCGCCCGATGCTATTTTGAGCCAGGCTCCAATAGACGTGCATATTAAAGTAACGCGCAATCAACAATTTGAGTGGCAGTTGCAGTATGCTTTAGATAAAGGTACTTGGTTGTCTACAACTACGATACTAGATGATACCTATACTCAAAGTAGGGCTTGGGGATTTAGCTGCAAGTTTACCAAAACCCGAAACACGGCTTTTGCTTTTTCTAATTTATCGGCCGTTGGCGATGCCTATCAAGCACCTGTTTTGCCGCCCATCGAGCAACTATACATTACCGAGGTGTTGTACGATCCCTTTCCCGATGGGGTTGATTTTGTTGAGTTGTACAATGCTTCCGATACCATTATCAACCTAAATAGGTGCTTGTTGTCAACAGGCAAAAAAGAGGTACAACTGCCAGCCTATTCGTTGTACCCCGAGCAATACGTAGCCATTACATCGTCCGATAGTATTTTGCTAGAACAATATCCCGATGCTTGTTACGAAAATTTTCTGCAAGTGCCTACCTTGCCCAATTGGGTCAACGATTCGGGTTGGGTGTACCTTTTGAGCGATGCGGCGGTACTCGATTCCATGGTCTATTCCGATAAGATGCATCACAGTCAACTATACGATGCCGAGGGATTCTCGTTAGAGCGCGTTCCAGTAGATGGGGTGGATTGGTTCTCGGCATCGTCCGATGTGATGGCAACACCAGGGTGCAGTAACTCACAAAGTCAAATTTTGCCCGATGGTTCTACCGAATCAGGCATCGATAAGGCGTTTTGGCTGTCGGATAGTTGGTTTGCGCCTCAAGAACAATACCTAAGTATATACCACCGCGTAGAAGAAGGCACCATTGCCAATGCTTGGGTGTATAATTTACAAGGTGTTCCGGTTTATCGGTTGTATAACAATACTTTATTGGCGGCGGTTGGTAGCACTTATTGGGATGGACGCGACGATGCCGGCGAACCCTGCAGCGTAGGAATTTATATGGTTGTAATAGAATACATTACCCTGTCAGGCAAGGTAAATGGCGTTAAAATTCCCGTGGCACTGGGAACTTGAATTTTATCCGAAAGGAGAATAATTGGCCCTAGTTGGTTAAATTTTATAAACGATGTTGTAGGATACGAAATTTAAAGTTATTTTTGTTGTAGTATATGTCTAACTAAATTTTAGTTTTATGGAAGAAAATCAAGAAACTCAACCCATTCAAGACAATGAACAATCTTTGTTCGCATCTTGTCCTGACAATAATTTAGTGTGGGCAATTTTATGTACCACATTGTGTTGTCTTCCATTGGGTGTTGTTGCCATTGTAAAGGCATGCTCTGTAGATAGATTGTGGTTGCAAGGTCGTTACGATGAGGCAAAAGCAGCGGCAAAATCGGCTAGAAATTTCTCTATTTGGGGTGTTGTTATTGCGGTCCTAGGAATCTTCTTTTATATAATGTTATTGCTAGTAGCAATGACATTTGGAGGTTCGGCTGCATTAATGAATTTGTAATAAGATGCGCAGCACCCTTATTCGTGTACTAATACCGGTGGTTTTACTAGCTATCGGTATTTTTTATTACTACATTGTGCCCGAAAATTCTATTTGGGTGCCTAAGTGCCCATGGTGGGCGCTTACAGGAACGTATTGTCCTTCTTGTGGTATTCAACGTTTCTTTCATTTGTTGTTTACGGGGCATATTATCGATGCTTTTTGTCTGAATCCTTTCTTGTTGTTGTCGCTACCGTATGCTCTTTTGGCGGTGCTGGGAAAGTGGTATAATATAAACGGCGTGTTCGATAAGCTCAATCGGTTTATTTACAGTCGAAAAGTGTTGATAGCTTATCTTGTTCTCTTTTTTGTATGGTGGGCGGTTAGGATTGTTTTTAATGTATAAAAAAAACGGTCGTTTTTTTGCCATTACTCTCGGTTTGCACTATCTTTGTCAACTGAAACTATAACACTACAACTATGGCAAAAAAAGCATTATTGATGATCCTTGACGGATGGGGAATTGGTAACAAAGGTAAAGCAGACGTTATTTTTAACACACCAACTCCTTATTGGGATTATCTAACTCAAACATATCCTAATTCGCAATTGCAAGCATCGGGCGAAAACGTAGGTTTGCCTGACGGCCAAATGGGTAACTCAGAAGTAGGTCACTTGAACATTGGTGCTGGTCGTGTAGTATACCAAGACTTGGTAAAAATTAACAAAGCATGCGAATCGGGTAGCATTCTACAAAACCCCGAAGTGGTTAGCGCATTTACATACGCAAAAGAAAACGGCAAAAATGTACACTTTATGGGCTTGACCTCTAACGGTGGTGTACATAGCTCGTTCGATCACTTGTTTAAACTATGCGAAATTGCACAAGTTTATGGCATTGACAATACCTTTATTCACTGCTTTATGGACGGTCGTGATACCGACCCAAAAAGCGGCAAGGGCTTCATTGAACAATTGAGCGCTCACACCCAAAAAACCGCTGGTAAAATTGCAACCATCATTGGTCGTTACTATGCAATGGACCGCGATAAACGTTGGGAACGTGTAAAAGAAGCATACGATTTGTTGGTAAACGGTGTAGGTTCCGAAGCTACCGATATGGTACAAGCTGTACAAGATTCGTACGATGCAGGCGTTACCGACGAGTTTATCAAACCTATTAAAAATAGCGCCGTAGATGCTCGCATTCAAGAAGGCGACGTGGTTATTTTCTTTAACTATCGTAACGACCGTGCTAAAGAATTGACCATCGTATTGACCCAACAAGATATGCCAGAAGCAGGCATGAAAACCATCCCTGGTTTGCAATACTATTGCATGACTCCTTACGATGCTTCGTTTACTGGTGTTCACATCTTGTTCGACAAAGAAAACGTACAAAATACCTTGGGCGAATTCCTTTCTAACCAAGGTAAATCGCAATTGCACATTGCAGAAACCGAAAAATACGCACACGTAACCTTCTTCTTTAACGGTGGTCGCGAAACTCCATACGAAGGCGAAGAACGTATCCTTATCAACTCGCCAAAAGTAGCTACTTACGACCTTAAACCCGAAATGAGTGCTTACGAAGTAAAAGATGCTTTGGTTGAAGCTATCGGTACTCAAAAATTCGATTTCATTGTGGTTAACTACGCAAATGGCGACATGGTAGGTCACACAGGTGTATACGAAGCTATTGAAAAAGCAGTAGTAGCTGTAGATGCTTGCGTAAATGCAACGGTAGAGGCAGCGAAAGCCAATGGTTACGAAGTAATCATTATTGCCGACCACGGTAATGCCGATAACGCAGTAAACAGCGATGATACTCCTAATACCGCTCACTCGTTGAATCCTGTTCCTTGTGTGTATGTAACCGAAAACAAGGATGCAAAAATTGCAGACGGTATTTTGGCAGACGTTGCACCTACTATCTTGCATATCATGGGCTTGCAACAACCTGCAGAAATGTCGGGTAAAAACTTGATTGGATAAAAGTTTTAAAAATATTTTGCGAAATAAAAAAAACTCATTATCTTTGCCGTCCAAATTGTAGAAAATAAATAAAAACATTATAATTATGAAACGCACATTCCAACCTTCTAACAGAAAAAGAGCAAACAAACACGGATTCCGTGAAAGAATGGCTACTGCAAACGGACGCAGAGTATTGGCAGCACGTCGTGCAAAAGGCAGAAAAAAATTAACTGTATCTGACGAAGCCGTTTTCAAAAAATAAGAAGCTTTGTTTCGCAAACTACTAATAGGGGTAACCAATAGGTTATCCCTATTTTTTTTGCACTTAGTAGTGCGTTGTCATTTAAAATTGTTGTAATTTTATAGGCTGTAAAAATTAACTACTATGATTACTTTTTTGGTATCCTTACTGTTGTTGGTGGTAGGGTATTTTGTTTATGGTAGGTTGGTAGAGAAGATTTTCGCACCCGACCCTAGTAAAGTTACGCCTGCGGTAGCGTTGAACGATGGGGTGGATTATGTCCCTCTAAAACCTTGGAAGATATTTACCATTCAGTTCCTAAATATTGCAGGGTTGGGACCTATCTTTGGTGCTATTATGGGTGCCAAGTTTGGTACGTCTGCCTATATTTGGATTGTGCTGGGATGTATTTTTGCCGGTGCAGTACACGACTATTTGGCAGGTATGTTGTCGTTGCGCAACAACGGTGCTAGTTTACCCGAACTAATAGGTAAGTACCTAGGACTGAGCGTACAACAGTTTACCCGTTTGTTCTCCATTGTGCTAATGGTGTTGGTGGGTGTTGTTTTTGTGAGCGGTCCTGCAGGTTTGCTTCAAAACTTAACCTCGCTTCATCAACAGTGGTGGATGCTTATCATCTTTTTGTATTATTTGTTGGCATCGATGTTGCCCATTGATAAACTCATAGGCAAGGTGTACCCCTTATTTGCTGTTGCTTTGCTGTTTATGGCGGTTGGTATCTTGGTAGTATTGTTTACCAAGGGATCGATGTTGCCCGAAATTACGGATGGTTTGCAGAATACCCATCCATCGGCTGTAGATACGCCTATTTTCCCCATGTTGTTTATTAGCATTGCTTGTGGGGCTATATCGGGTTTTCATGCTACCCAATCGCCCATGATGGCACGTTGCATGACCAACGAGAAACAAGGACGCCCTATTTTTTACGGGGCTATGATTGTAGAAGGTATTGTTGCCCTTATTTGGGCGGCTGCTGCCAATGTGTTCTTTAACCAACATGGCATGGCAGAAAATAATGCAGCTGTTATTGTAAACGAGATTTCTACAAGTTGGTTGGGAACGGTAGGAGGTGTTTTGGCCATTTTAGGGGTCGTTTTTGCTCCCATAACATCGGGCGATACGGCTTTTCGTTCGGCTCGACTTATCATAGCAGATATCTTTGCCATCGATCAAACGCCCATCAAGAAACGCTTGTTAATATGCGTTCCTATGTTTTTGCTTGCCAGCGGTATACTATTGTATAGTTTGAGCGATGTAGAAGGATTTAACATCATCTGGCGTTATTTTGCCTGGGCCAACCAAACCTTGGGCGTTATTACCCTGTGGGCATTGAGTGTATGGTTGATGCGTACCCGCAGAAAATGGCATTTAATGACCCTTATCCCTGCTATTTTTATGACAATAGTAGTATCTTTGTATATTCTAATAGCCGACGAGGGGTTGAATTTACCCTATAACCCATCGTTGTATGTTTCTATAGCTATCAGTTTGATATTAACAGGATTGTTTTACTATAAAGAATTAAGAAGAAAATGAGCGAATTAACTTACAAACAACCCCATATTGCTACGCAAATAGACAAAGCGGAGCAAGCTGCTGCATTTCAATTTTGCGATGCGTACAAAGACTTTTTAGATAAAGCCAAAACCGAACGCGAAGCCGTTCAGGTAACCGTTCAAATGGCAGAAGCTGCAGGCTTTAAACCCTTTACTTGGGGAATGCCTTTGCAAGCAGGCGATAAAATTTACTACCAAAACCGCAATAAATCCATTATTTTGGCAGTAATTGGTTCGGCGCCTATTAGCGAGGGAGTACGCATTTTGGCAGCGCACATTGATGCTTGTCGTTTAGACCTAAAACAAAACCCCTTGTACGAAAAAGAAGAGTTGGCATACTTTAAAACCCACTATTACGGTGGTATCAAAAAATACCAATGGGTAAGCATGCCATTGTCGCTTCATGGTGTAGTTTTCTTGGCCGATGGTACCAAAAAAGAGGTGTGCATTGGCGAAGACGACAACGATCCCGTTTTGTACATTACCGATTTGTTGCCTCACTTGGCGCAAGATCAAATGAAGCGTTCGGCACCCGAATTGATTAAAGGCGAAGAGCTTAATTTGTTGATAGGTTCGGTACCTGTAACCAACGAAACCGATGCTAAATGCTTGGTAAAAGAACAAATCTTGCAAATTCTAAACGAAAAATACGGCATTACCGAAAAAGATTTCCGTTCGGCAGAACTATCGGCAGTTCCTGCTATGAAA
>JAGCMZ010000072.1 GCA_017646225.1 Paludibacteraceae bacterium
AGCAGCAACAACAGCAGCAACAACAAGAGCAAAACCAAGACGAAATGTCAAAGGAACAAGCTCAGCAAATCTTGGATGCTTATTTGCAAGACGAACAAGATTTACAAGAAAAACTAAAACAACAACAAGCCGGTCAACGGAGTTTAGAAAAAGATTGGTAGCATGAGAAAAGTAGGACTTTTATGGGTTCTTTTAATAGGGTGCTGTATGGCAATGTTTGCCGACGATGTATCGTTTACTGCAAAGGCACCTCAGAGCGTGGTAGTAGGCCAACAATTCAGATTGGTCTATACGGTTAATCAGGATGCAAAAGATTTGCGTGTGCCCGAAATGCCCGATTTTGATGTCTTGATGGGACCTTCAACATCATCGCAACGAAGCGTGCAAGTTATTAACGGCAACATGACCGCTACCCATACCATCAACTATACTTTTATTTTGATGGCCAACCAAGCGGGTACCTTTACCATTGCTCCTGCATCCATCACGGTAAAGAACGAAAAGTACACCTCCAATGCCATTAACATAAAAGTTTTACCAGCCGATCAAAACGCCTCTCAATCAAATGCGAATACAAGAAGCACTGAAAGTTCGGTTGGGTCGTCGCAAGTTAGTACATCGTCAAAGCAAATTTTTGTAAGACAAATCCTTTCTAAAACAAATGTGTACCAACAAGAGGCGGTATTATTGACCTATAAGATATACGCACGCGACGTAAATGTGGCACAAATTGTCAATGCAAAATTCCCTGAGTTCAAAGATTTTTATGTACACGATATAGAGTTAGATAATAATCGTTCGTGGGAACCAGAACATTACAACGGACTTAACTACAATACCATTGTACTAAAACAATACTTGTTGTTTCCACAACGTGCAGGCGAACTAACCATTGATGCTGGCAATGTAGAAGCCATTGTTAGGGTTCCTACATACCAACGCAGCAATAACTTCTTTGATGATTTCTTTAATACTTTCCAAGAGGTTAAAAAAAATTTGCGTATTTCGCCTACCAAAATCAACGTAAAAGCCTTGCCTGCCGGAGCACCTGCTAACTTTAATGGAGCCGTAGGTCAATACCAATTGCAATCTAGCTTATCGGCTACACAAGTAGAAACCAACGATGCCGTTACTTTAAAAGTAAAAATCTCTGGAAAGGGTAACTTGAAATTGGTAAAAGTGCCCGAAATTAAATTTCCTCACGATTTTGATGCATACGATCCCAAAACCGACAACAACATTAAAGTGGGTACGGGTGGTGTAACGGGTAGCAAAACTACCGAATACGTAGCCATCCCTCGTTTTGGTGGAACTTTCGAAATCCCTGCAACCCAATTTGTGTACTTCGACCCATCCGATGCTAGGTACAAAACCTTGTCGACCGATGCCTATACCATTACCGTTAGCGGTAATACCGTAGCCGATAGTCAAGTAAGCGGTGGTACAATGGTAAGTGGTGTGAACAAAGAAAAAATTAAAAATCTAGGCAACGATATTCGATTTATACACAACAATGGCGATGCTCAATTAACCTGGCAGTCAACCGCCTTTTATGGTACATCTGCCTACTATTTGGCGTATGTGTTGCCACTCTCATTGTTTGTGTTGCTGTGTATTTTATTGCGCAAGCAAGCCAAAGAAAATGCGAATTTGGTTCGCGTTAAAAACAAACGCGCCAACAAATTGGCTCGCAAACGCTTAAAATCGGCCGCAGCTTGTATGAAAGCAGGCGATAAAGCACGTTTCTACGAGGCTGCTGTACAAGCATTGTGGGGTTATACAGCCGATAAATTGAACATTCCGCTCTCCAATTTAACCAAGGACAATGTACAAGAAGAATTGTTGCGTCATGGTGCATCACAAACCCTTGTAGAAGACTTTTTAACCATTTTGTCCGATTGTGAGTTTGCACGTTATTCGCCTGTAGTAGACGAGTCGATGTCGATGGAAAATTGCTACAACAAGGCAGCAGAGTTAATAGGTCAATTAGAAAATGCAATAAAATAGCTGACGATGAAACACAAAATATACCTCCTATTGATAGCCGTAATGGCTGCTGTGTTGCCCATAAATGCGGCTACCATGGCAGAAGCTGATGCTTTATATTCCGAAGGAAAATTTGCCGAAGCAGCTACTCAGTATCAATCCATTTTAGAAACTGGAAAAGTATCGGCCGATTTGTACTACAATTTAGGAAACACCTATTATCGTATGGGTAAAATAGCCGATGCCATTATCCAATACGAGCGTGCTTTGCGTTTGGATGCCAATCACGAAGATGCTCAGCACAATCTAGCCTTTGTGCAAACCCTAACCATCGATAAAATAGATGCTGTAGACCATGTCTTTTTGGTAGATTGGTGGAAATTTATTTATCGTTTAACCACGCCAGATATATGGGCATACGTAAGTGTTTCGTTGTTTGTAATATGCTTGTTGTGCGTGGCATTTTACTTGTTTAGCTCGCAAATGTGGATGCGTAAAACGGGTTTCTCTATGGCCATTGTATGCTTCTTCTTTAGCCTTATAACTGTCTTTTGTGCCTCGTCGCGTCAAGCAGAAATGGACGATACCTCTTTGGCCATTGTGTACATTCCTACCGTAACTACCAAGAGTTCTCCCGATAACAGTGGCAACGATTTGTTTATTTTGCACGAGGGTACCAAGGTACGCATTAAATCGGTAGTAGGAGAGTGGTCTGAGATACAAACCGAAGATGGAAATACCGGTTGGTTGCCTACAACCGCTATCGTAGTGATTTAAGATGTTAGAGACATTAATAGAATGGGATAAAGCTTTGCTGTTGGCTATCAACGGCTGTCATCATTCGTTTTTTGACGAGGTGATGTTTTGGATTTCAGACCGCTTGGTCTGGATTCCTTTTTATGTATCCCTGTTGTATGTGTTAATTCGCAGCAAGCGCATGGATGCCATTTACGGTGTATTGGCCGTTGCTTTAACCGTTTTGTTGGCCGATCAGTTTGCCTCGGGCTTTTGCAAGCCTTTTTTTGAACGATTACGTCCTACACACGATCCTACGATGCAACCCTTTGTGCATTTGGTGCATGGGCATACCAGTAGCGTGTACGGTTTTTGTTCGTCGCACGCTTCTAATACTTGCGGTATTGCTGTGCTTACCTCGCTTATTTTCAGAAATAAAACGTATACCTACACGGTGGGTTCGTGGGCTTTGCTCAATTGCTATTCGCGTATGTATATGGGGGTGCATTACCCAGGCGATATTTTGTGTGGTGCCTTGGCGGGTATGCTTATTGGTTATTTGTGCTATAGACTATACCTTTGGTGTGTTACAAAAGAATTAAAAATGCCTAGTTCCTCTTCTGTTTATCTTAAAGGCATTGATAAACAAAATGTTATGGTTGCTCTGCTGGTGTATTTGCTTACTTTTGCAGCCATAATAGGCTACGCTTGCTACTGCGTATGTGGCTGAAAATTGCATAAATTGCGTTTTTTTGTGCAAAAATCGTCCTTTATCGGCCAAAATAATGTACTTTTGCCCTGTAATTTCAATCACTAAATACATTAACATGAAAAAAGCATTTGTTTTTCCAGGTCAAGGAGCTCAATTCTCTGGAATGGGTAAAGATATGTACGAACAATCTGCCTTGGCAAAAGAATTATTTGAAAAAGCAAACGACATTTTAGGTTTTCGCATTACCGACATTATGTTTGAAGGAAGCGACGAAGATTTGCGACAAACCAAAGTTACACAACCTGCTGTATTCTTGCATTCGGTTATTTTAGCTAAAACATACGCCGATAAATTTACTCCCGATATGGTAGCTGGTCACTCGTTGGGCGAATTTTCTGCCCTTGTTGCCGCTGGTGCTTTGAGTTTTGAAGATGGTTTGGTGTTGGTATCAAAACGTGCCATGGCCATGCAAAAAGCCTGCGAATTGCAACCTTCTACCATGGCAGCTATCATTGGTTTGTCAGACGAAA
This sequence comes from Paludibacteraceae bacterium, assembly GCA_017646225.1. GTDB lineage: Bacteria > Bacteroidota > Bacteroidia > Bacteroidales > Paludibacteraceae > Enterocola. Next base: position 3,964 of record JAGCMZ010000072.1, read on the forward strand.
AAGTAGAAGAAATTTGTGCTTCGATAGATGGAGTAGTAGTGCCTGCAAACTATAACTGCCCAGGTCAATTGGTTATTTCGGGTTCTATGGAAGCCATCGATGCTGCCTGCGAGAAACTAAAAGAAGCCGGAGCAAAACGTGCCTTGAAATTGTCGGTAGGTGGCGCATTCCACTCTCCTTTGATGCAACCAGCACAAGAAGAATTGGCCGCTGCTATTGAGCAAGCTCAATTTATGACTCCTATTTGCCCTGTTTACCAAAACGTAAGTACCCAAGGCGAAACCGATCCTGCAATTATTAAAGCAAACTTGGTTAAACAACTTACCTCGCCTGTTAAATGGACACAATCAGTACAAAACATGATTGCCGACGGTGTTGAACAATTTGTAGAGGTAGGTCCTGGCAGCGTATTGCAAGGTTTGGTAAAAAAGATTCAAAGGGATATGCCTGCGACCTCTATCCAAGAACTATAATCGACTTATTTTAAAGACGAACTTCTGCGTTATGCTTGTCCTCGAAATCCTCACTTACGTCAAGTAAGCTCTGGTTTCTCGGACTGCGCAAGCCTTGAATTTCATTCTTTAAAATAACTCTCATAAAAATCCGCCCTTCCCTCTCAACCCACGCAGTGGGTAGTACTTCATAATAGACAGGTCTTGCGCAAGCAAGGCCTGTTTTTGTATGTAAGATGTAGTTGATAAAAAGATAAAAAAAATACGGTGTCTTGGGACACCGTATTTTCGTATGATTGGTTGATCAAATGGATTAAGCGTTAACTTTAGCCATGTGAGCGATAAGTTCCAACACTTTGTTAGAGTAACCAATTTCGTTGTCGTACCAAGCTACAACTTTAACGAAGCTGTCGGTCAATTGGATACCAGCTTTAGCGTCGAAGATAGAAGTACGGGTGTCACCCAAGAAGTCAGAAGAAACAACTTCTTCGTTGGTGTAACCTAGTACGCCTTTCAATTCGCCTTCAGAAGCAGCTTTCATAGCTTCGCAAATTTCTGCATTAGTAGCAGGTTTTGCCAAGTTAACGGTCAAGTCAACTACTGATACGTCCAAAGTAGGAACGCGGAATGCCATACCAGTCAATTTACCGTTCAATTCAGGAATAAC
>JAGCMZ010000073.1 GCA_017646225.1 Paludibacteraceae bacterium
AAGACGGCAAGGTAGTAGGTCGTATTGCAGGTATTATTAACCATTGCGCTAACGATGCATGGAATGTCAAGAAAACCCGTTTTGGTTGGTTCGATTTTATCGACGACAAAGAGGTTTCCAAAGCATTGTTAGATGCCGTGGCAGCTTGGGGCAAGAGCAAAGGCATGCTTACATTAAATGGTCCTGTAGGCTTTACCGATATGGACCACCAAGGGTTGTTGCTAGAAGGTTACGAGTACGAATCGCCCATGGCAGCGCTTTACAACTATCCTTACTACATCGAACACTTTGATGCTTACGGATTAGAAAAAGAAGCCGATTGGATAGAGATTCGTTGTGTGGTGCCCGAAAAAGCACCCGAAAAAATGGCCCGCATTGGCGAAATGATTCAAACTCGTTATAACGTAAAAATCGTTCCCATTAAGAACAGCAAGGAATTGTTAAAACGTTATGGGTATACTTTCTTTGATGTGATTGACGAAGCGTACAAACCTTTGTACAACTATTCGCCACTAACCGAAAAGCAAAAAGAATATTACAGTAAAATGTATTTCCCCTTGCTTAACTTTGATTTTGTAACATTGGTAGTGAACGATAAGGACGAGATTGTGGCAGTAGGTGTTTGTATGCCTAACTTAACACCAGCGTTGCGCAAGGCCAAAGGAAAATTATTCCCCTTTGGCTGGTATCACTTACTAAAAGGATTAAAGGCCAAGAAAATGGATGCACTCGATTTGTTGCTCATTGCCGTACGTCCCGATTATCAAAACAAAGGGCTTAACTCGTTGTTGTTTATCGACCAAATTCCACGTTACCACAAATATGGTATTAAAGAAGCGCGTGTAACAGCGGTGTTAGAAACCAACACCAAAAACCAAGCTAACTTCCAATACTTGGAACACGAGTTTTATAAACGTCGTAGAGCATATATCAAACAACTATAATAAAAAAAGAATGGCGACTATAACAGTCGCCATCTTTTTTATAACTCTATGGAGTAGGTTCTGCGTCTTTTGTGACGTTTCGAATTGAAGTATTCCAGTTGGGCGGTTCCAATGGCGCTGCCCTCTAGAATGGGGCCCGACTCGGAATATTTTACACCATATTTCTTAAAAATGGGTATCAAGTCTTTAAATAGTAAGGCATTGATGCCCTTTTTTTGATAGTCGGGGCGAGTAGCGTATAGCAAGAAGTCTATTTGTTCAAACTGCTTGGCACGCATGGTGCGCAAAATGTGCCACCAACCAAAAGGGAAGAGTTTGCCCTTAGCCTTTTGTAGTGCCTTGGTAATGTTGGGCATGCAAACACAAACTTGTACAATCTCGTCCTTTTCATTGGCTACCAGGGTAACAAAATCGTAATTAAGGAAACGAATAAACATGTCGGCATAGTAGTGCTTTTGCCCCCTGGTAAGTGGGAAACTATTGTTAAAAGGACTGTTGGCGGCATCGAAAACATCAAAAAAGCTATATCCATAGCGTTTTATCAATTCCTCTTTCGATTTTACCTTTACCAGTTTTACCTTAAAATGTTCTTCGGCGTAAGAGCACAATTGGTTCAAATCGCTTGGAATTTGATGTACCAAACCGGAATGAATTTCTATCCAGTCTTTTTGTCCTTGCAGACCGTATGCTTGGTAGTGCTTTTCGTAGTAGGGGTAGTTGTACAGCGAGGCAATGGGCGATAGGTTCTCGAACCCTTCAATGAGTAGTCCTTGGTGGTCAAAATCGGTAAAACCAACGGGGCCAAATGCCTCTTTCATGCCTTTTTCTTTGCCCCAAGCAATAACGGCATCCAGTAGTGCTTTAGTCACCTCTTTGTCGTCTACAAAGTCGAACCAGCCAAAACGCAAACAAGGTCTTTTCCATAGCGCATTACCTGCATGGTTAATAATGCCAGCAATACGTCCTACAGCTGTGCCATCCTTGTAGGCCATAAAATAGGCGGCCTCGCAAATTTCAAATGCGGGGTTAATCTGCTCCGATAGCGTGTTCAGCTCATCGTGCATAATAGGAGGACAGTAATAAGGGTTGTTGTTGTACAAATCCAGGGCAAATTGTACAAACCGTTTTAGTTCCTTACGGGTAGTAATTTGTTTAATTTCGATGTTCATGGCATAAATCGGTAAGCCGACTGTTGTACTGCAGATTGTAGGGACGCTTGGTCAAGCGTCCGTTGTTAATTGCTTGGTTATAGTATCCTTTATTTATTATAACAAGTTGTTAACAAGAATATTGTATTGCGCTGCAAATTTAACAAATGCGTTTGGAAATAAAACCAAGCAATGTTGATTTTATTCCAACGCTTTGATTATTTTTGCATATTCCTAATAACAACGGTATGAACAAAGCAATTTTACTAACGGGTGGTAGTGCAGG
>JAGCMZ010000015.1 GCA_017646225.1 Paludibacteraceae bacterium
CGGGGCTAAAGCCCATAGCAATGGCAAAAATAAAGGTAACGAAAATACCAATTTGTGCGGCTGAACCCAATAGCAAACATTTGGGATTAGCCAAGAGTGGACCAAAGTCGGTCATCGCACCTACGCCCACAAAGATAAGGCAAGGATAAATACCCAACTTAACACCTAAATACAGATAGTCTAACAGACCTGCCTCTTTGGCCATTTCTGCCCAGTGTACATGACCACCTGCAAACAATTCGCTGTGGAACAATCCTGCATCGGGAATATTGGTTAGAATCATACCCATGGCAATGGGCAACAACAACAAGGGTTCAAATTGTTTTACTATAGCCAAGTATAGCAACAAGCAACCCACTGCAATCATTACTAGGTAGCGCCAGTTACCAGCTGCCCATCCTGTAATGATTTTTGAAATCCCCATCGAGCCAAAGAAGTCTTCTAAGCTTCCTGAAACAGAAAGCGTATCGTCTTCTTCTAGCATTATGACCTCTGCATTGTCTGTTGCAGTTTCGTTTTCTGAGATAAGCATGATTTGGTCGTCATAATTGGCCACAGAATCAGCTTCGGTAGTTTGAGCTACCGCCATGCTACCAAACGAAGCACAAGCAAACAATAAGGTTACGATATAACGAAATATGTTTTTCATACGTACACTCCTTATTCAATGTCCAACAATGCGTCGCCTTGCATCACGCTCTTACCAGCTGCTGCATGCACAGCAGTTACTTTACCATCGCGTGGAGCAGGAATGTTGTTTTCCATTTTCATGGATTCAATTACCATAACGGTTTGACCACGTTTTACAGTATCGCCAACTGCAACTGCTACACTAACAATATTGCCAGGTAGCGGACTGGTTAACGACTTAGCACCGGCTACAGGTTTTGGGGCTGGTGCAGGAGCTGGAGCCGCTTTAGGCGCTGCTTTTGGGACAGGAGCTGGAGCAGGTGCAGGAGCTTCTTCTTGACCTACAGCTTCAAATTCCAACAATGGATCGCCTTGCAAAATGCTTTGCTCTGCGCTTACCATAATAGCACGTACTACGCCATCGTTTTGAGCAGCAATGTTGTTTTCCATTTTCATGGATTCGATAACCATCAAGGTATCACCACGTTTTACTACTTGTCCTTCGGCTACTACTACTTTTAATACTTTACCAGGAAGGGGCGATTTCATAACACCCGATACTGATTTTGAAGGAGCTGCAGCGGCAGGGGCTGCAATTGGACGACGAACGGCAGTTGCTTGCATTACATCGGCCTCTACTTCAACTACATACGATTTTCCGTTTACATTTACGTTGGCTTTGCCATTTTCGGGAGCATCAATGCCCACTTCGTAAACATTACCGTTTATTGTGAATTTAAAATTTTTCATTGTTCATTGACTGTTTACTCGTTATTAACGAATTAAATTATTGATACCAAATGTTTTAGAAGACCATGCCGAATTTGGATCCGACACAATGGTAAGGACTTTACTTTCGTTGTCGTGAGCCGACTCCTTGCTCAATTGGATGGCCATGGCAATGGCAGCCAATTCTTCGCCTGTAATTTCAACAGGTTCTGTAGCATTAGGAGTAGGAACAACCGCTACTGGTTTTAGGTTGGTTTCTTTTTTAGGTGCATTGGCACGAACCATAATGGCCCCAAAGCCCATCAACACAAAAACCAAAAGGATCAACAACACTACAACTAGACCAAAACCAATAAGGGTAATGATCCAAGCATTTGTCCAGTTTACTGCTAATAATACCATAACTACTTAAATTATAAAGGAATATTAGAGTGTTTCTTCAACGGATTGGTTAGTCGTTTGTTTTTCAACGACTCGAATGCACGAATAACACGGAAACGTGTATTGCGTGGTTCAATTACATCGTCAATGTAACCCATAGAAGCTGCTTGATATGGATTAGCGAATTTATCGCGGTATTCAGCTTCTTTTTCGGCAATGAATTTAGCACGTTCGTCTTTGTCTTCGATGGCTGCGATAGCTTTGGCTTGCAATACCTCTACAGCACCAGAAGGACCCATAACGGCAATTTCGGCACCTGGCCATGCGTAATTGAAGTCGCCACGCAATTGTTTACAGCTCATTACGATGTGCGAACCACCGTACGATTTACGAATGGTAACGGTTACTTTAGGAACAGTAGCCTCGCCGTAAGCAAACATCAATTTAGCTCCGTGTACAATGATACCAGCGTATTCTTGACCTGTACCAGGCAAGAAACCAGGAACGTCTACCAAAGTCAAAATTGGAATATTGAACGCATCGCAGAAACGTACAAAGCGAGCAGCTTTACGAGATGCGTCGCAGTCCAATACACCGGCTAGGCACATAGGTTGGTTAGCGATGATACCGGTAGATACACCGTTAAAGCGACCAAATGCACAAATGATGTTAGGAGCGTATTCAGGTTGGATTTCCAATACATCGTTGTTGTCTACGATAGAAGTGATGATTTCTTTCATATCGTAGGGTTTGTTTGGATTGTCAGGAACCAAGGTATTCAAAACATCGTCGATGCGGTTAACTGGGTCTTCGCATGGAACAATAGGAGCACTTTCCATGTTATTTTGAGGAATGAACGACATCAAGCGACGTACAGTTGCCAAGCCATCTTGTTCGTTTTCGGCACGGAAGTGAGCCACACCGGTTTTGGTTGCGTGCACAGCAGCACCACCCAATTCGTCAACCGATACGTTTTCGCCAGTTACCGATTTCACTACTTTAGGACCAGTAATGAACATGTAGCTGTTTTCTTCGGTCATCATGATAAAGTCGGTCAATGCAGGAGAATATACTGCTCCACCAGCACAAGGACCAAAAATCAACGAAATTTGAGGAACTACACCCGAAGCCAAGATATTGCGTTCAAAAATTTCTGCATAGCCAGCCAAAGCGTTAGGACCTTCTTGGATACGTGCACCACCCGAGTCGTTGATACCGATAATAGGAGCACCCACTTTCATGGCTTTGTCCATTACGTGACAAATTTTTAGCGCTACAGTTTCTGACAAAGAACCACCGAATACGGTAAAGTCTTGTGCAAAAACAAATACCAAGCGTCCGTCAATGGTACCTTGACCAACTACCACGCCGTCGCCCAAAAATTTGTCTTTGTCCATGCCAAAGTTGGTGCAACGATGGGTTACAAACATATCCATTTCTTCGAAACTACCTTCGTCCAAAAGCATTTCGATGCGTTCGCGAGCGGTAAGTTTACCTTTGCTGTGTTGCGAATCAATTCTTTTTTGACCGCCTCCCAAACGAGCTTTTTCGCGTAGCTCAATTAGGTTTTGAATTTTATCTGTTGCCATTATTATGTAATAATTAGTTCTTTATTTTTTTTCGCAGAATTCGGTCAAAATACCTGCAGTTGATTTTGGGTGAAGGAATGCAATGGTCATGCCTTCTGCACCTGCACGAGGAGTGTTGTCGATTAGTTGAACGCCTTTGTCTGCTACTTCTTGCAAACGAGCTTCGATGTCATTTACTGCGTAAGCAATGTGATGAAAACCACCGCGACCACCGTTTTTCTCGATGAATTTAGCTACAGTGCTTTCGGGGCTGGTTGGTTCCAAAAGTTCGATTTTTACTTCACCAACTTTCAAGAAAGCGGTTTTTACTTTTTGATCGGCTACTTCTTCAATAGCATAGCAGGTTAAACCCAACACTCCTTCGTAGTAAGGAAGTGCTTCTGCAATACTTGGAACTGCAATTCCAAGGTGTTCAATTTTTGTTGGAATCATAATGTATTTGTTTATGTGTTTATGTGTTAATGTGTTAATGTGTATGTTTGTAACTGAGTAAATGACCTCCCATTTTTTTGCGTTTGTACAACAAATAAAATACGGCCAAACTAACAACGATGGGCCATATAATAAGATGTTGGTACAAAATAGGCATGTGATAATAGTTCATCAAGAACAAACTCATTCCTATGATAAGTTGAATACCACCATAGAATGACGAAACTAGTACGTGGTTGCGTTTACCCTCGTTGCAAAGCAATTGAAACAAGTGAATGCGGTGTGGCTGGAAAATATTTTCGCCAGCGAACAAACGTTGCAAGATGGTTAACCCCGCTTCTACAAAAATCATGGTATAAAGCGACAAATAAACAAAACTACGTGAGTGCACCATCAATTTAAGAAGCAAGTATGTCATCACAAAACCTACTGCGATAGCCCCTACATCGCCCGAGAAACACTTGGCTTGTTTTCTAGCATTATAGAACATGAAGATAAACGTAGGTATTAACGTAAAGTAGAACAGTTCGTTGTCGGCATATTTTACCACGTAGTTATTGATCAACCACATGGGAATCAACGAGGACAACACCAAAGAACCCAACATACCATTCAAACCATCCATAAAGTTATACATGTTGAGCAAACCAATAGAAAAGCCCCACATCATAACAACCGACATCCAAAAAGTAGCGGCATGCACCATGTACATTGAGTTTGTTTCTATTTGTACCTGCCACATCATCAGTGCAATAGCTACAATTTGTACCATCAGTCGCCACAAAAACCACACTTCCTCTAAATCGTCTATAAAACTGATAATGGACAGTATTGTTAATCCAATAAAGAAAAACCAAGGGAAAGGTTCGGCGGCGTAACAAGCCCTGTAAACAGCGTAAGCTATGTACGAAAAGAAGAAAATAAAACCGGCTCCTGTTACAACGGGTTGAGAGTGCGAACTACGATGATTTACACCTGCCAACATATTGCGCTTTCTGGCTAACGGAAAGTACAATTGCAAGAGCAACACCAAGACTACAATTGTTATAATATAAATCATGTTACGTAGAGTGCTTTATGATTCTTTTATATTGAACTACAAAAATACAAAATATAATTCTAACAAGCGCAAGTTTTTTAGTCAAAATCGTATCTTCTATTTTTTTTTGGGATTTTATCAATTTTGCCGTATTTTTGTATTTTGCACCGAGTGTATCATTGCGATTTTCATTCCAAGTATGAAAGATTTTATTAGCTACATAAAACTCATCAAAGAGCCCACTGACACCTGGAAGGGATTGGCCCAAAAGACAACGCATCAGAACGTCAAAACCGCCTACCTTTTGCTGTTGCTTATTGTTCCTTTTTCGGTTGCGGGAAAACTAATTGCCATTGCCGAGCTAAATTGGAATATACTTATTAGCAACGCATTAGCCACATTAGTAGCTTCTTTTGTAGGGTTGCATATAGCTAGTTCTGTTTGCAAAATCTACTACGACAAGGTTGGCAGTCAAAGCAAATCATACAGCGACTGTTTGCAATACGTGGCTTATGCATCGGTTGCCATTTATGCCACGATATGGTTGGTAGAAATAACGCAAATGTCCATTTTCTGGCTTTGCTCTTTGTACACATTAAAAATTGTACTGGAAAGCGTTCAATCCAAATTTATAGCGATAGACGAAGAAAAGAAACTTACATTTGTTTGGGTAATCACCAGTATTTTGATTGCATCGTTCTTTTTGATGCAATATATTTTAGGAATGATGGTAAAAGGTTAAAAACATGTCATCCATTAACATACGAAATAAAAAAGCATCGTTCGA
>JAGCMZ010000074.1 GCA_017646225.1 Paludibacteraceae bacterium
AGGCAAGAACTCGCCTGTTATCAAGATGATTACAGTCGATACAAACGTTTGACCTACACCCACTAATGCTGCATTGGGCAAGAAAGTTTCTAAAAATGGCTCTAGCAATTCTGCCATTTGCATACCCTAAATAACCAAGGCAATGTTATTACCCACCAATATGGTAGAGATATACCTATCAGGATGCGCATAAAAAATAGACAAGATAGAAGAAGCCAAGGTTTCCTTCTGCATATCCATTTGCAGGCGCAACTTGTTAGAAGTAACAAACGCAATCTCCATGCCCGAAAAAAAGGCAGAGAACAATAGAGTTATTAATATCAATAAAATGGTAGTAGTCATATATAATGCTAAGGCTTATGGGATGGAATCGGTAGCCGTATCTTCCTTTTCATCTATCGGAATAATACCTTGTGTCTTTTCTATAACGTAACGAGTTAGACGTTGATTGGAACGCATACCTATACCGGTTATTACACGGTCTTTTTGCGTTACTTTTACAAATTGATCGGTATAAATGGAATCTTTTCGTTGTTCCACCACCAATTTATCGGTTTCAAAGTATTCATTGTCTACATTGGTGGCCCTTACCGAATCTGACAATACCCAAATATCGTCGTTTACATAATAAACGGCATGTTTAGACTCAACAATTGAGTACACTTGCATAGAGGTATTCAACTGTTCCAAATGTATTCCCTGTGGGAACATCCAACAAGGTCTTTCCAATTTTTCGTACACCAGCCATTCCGGTGTTTCTACACGATAGCGGGTAACACCCGAATCGGAAACAAGGGTCACTACATCGTACGATTTCATTACAACAATAGAATCGCCCGACCCTGTAAGTTCTGCATTATTTTTTAACGACGAACTACATGCCGATAAAACAAGCATAACGACCACTCCAAGAGTAGTCGTTACACCTTTAATTCTATGTTGAAATACTGCTTTCAATCAGATTAGTCGCGGCAACGAACATCTTCGTTGATCCATCCACCAATATGGAAGGTGGTACCTGGTTTCAATTCAGGTTTGAAGAACACGTCTTCTTTAGAAGGATATTGTTGACGGTAAGAGTTAATCAATTTTTGAGCTTCAGCAGCACAACTTGGATCTACACTTTTTGCTTTTTCCAATTTGTCAACAGCTGCCCAGTATACGGTTTTAGCCAATACTTTGTCATCGCCAAATGGGTTACTGCTAGCATACAATTTAGCAATCAAGATGTATGGATCGCCTGCTGCATTGTTGTAGCTGATAGCTTCGTATGCAGAGCTACGAGATTCTGCATAACGACCCATTGCTTGCAATACCAATGCTTTGTGGTATGCGTAATCGTATTTTTCGTTAACATCTTCTTGCAAAGACAAGGCTTCGTTGTAGAATGCAACTGCTTCTGCATAATTTTTTTGTTTGATAGCTTGGCTTGCACATCCAGCAGCGGTTTCGGCAGTTGGATTCAATTTGTGCGAGTAAAGCGATGCAGCAAAATAAACTTCAGATTCTTTGCATCCGGCTTTGCGGAAGATTTTAATAATTTTATTCAATGCATCTGCATTGTCTTTATTTTCTTCTACTTTAGCAGCGAATACGTTTTCTAGTGTTTGGCAATCGGCAGCACCACTAGCAGAGAAAATTTGGTCGATGTTATTGCGAACCACTTGGTAGTTAGCTTGTTGTTTGTCTGCTTGTGCAATGCGTGTATCCAAAATTTCGCCTATGCGCAAGTATTCTTCGATAAAATTAGCACGGTTGGCTTCTACATTTTGTTGGTATTGTTTTTCCAACATTTGGAAATACGAGTTAATAACGTCTGCATCGGCATTGTGCATACCATGATCTACCGCTTGTTTCAACCAAGGCAACACTTTGTCAAGCATAGCAGCATCGCCAGAATAGTTGATATAATCTACTGCTTGACGACCACGAATCCATGGTTCAGAGTATTTACGATCGGTACCAAAGTATTGAATACGTTGTTCGTAACATTTCATCAACAAGTCAAACCATTGTTGTTTTTCGGCTGCAGGAGCTTTCATCATTTTTTGTACAATCAAGAAAGCACCATTACCATAAAAAGTACGACCTCCAGCTGCAGGACATTCCTCAAATGCAACTTTCCAGTTTTCGTAAGCAGCTTCGTAATCTCTAATTTTATAGTATTGTTGATACAAACTGATATTTTCTAGGCAACGAATACTGTCTTCGCCTGTACCAAATTTACTACCATCGTCAATGGCTTTTACTGCAAACATAGGCATGGAAAATAACGCCACCAAGCCTAATAAAAAATACTTTGTTTTCATAGCAAACTTATTTATGTGTTGATTTTATCGATTAGACGGACTATCTTAGTTTTCGTTTAACAAACCAACGTTCATTTAACGACACACCTATTCCTATTTTGTAATAACGTTCTAGCAAACCTTGTTGTTGTATCGAACCTTGTTGACCATACTCCATGTGCAAGTTCAACTTGGTATTGGTATTGGGCAATGGGAATCCTATACCCCATGTAATGGCCCATTTATCAAAAGGTTTGTTATCAATATTGATGTACGAATTGGCATAATTGGCACCAATTCTAAAATCCATGTTATCGGTGTATTTTTTACCGCCTGGTGCATGGGTATATTGTGCGCCAAAGGCATACACAAATCGGTCGTTCAATTTATTGGTTTCGCCATAATAATGGGCTTGCGCAAAATTTTGCCACGACACATCTGCACCTATTAACAAACGATTATCCCAACGATACGAAACACCTGCACCAATGGTTTGTGGATATTCAAACAAAAGTGTTTCGTCTTCAATTATTTCCACATCGTTGGTCTTAGTGGTAATTTCGTAGCGGTTGTTCATGGGCAATTGCAACGAATAAGCCGCACCCACTACCAACTCGTCGTTACCTATGGGTTGATGATATTGTACACCCACATCGCACAACCAAGCGCTAATATACAAGGCTTCTTTTTGCCAGGTAGAGGTATACAAATTCTCGTTAGGGAAGGTAACTTCTCTGTAATGCTGAATATTGCCAAACAAATAATGACCATTCACACCAATGGCTACCCTATCTAAAATATCGAACGATAAACCTAAATAAACCTGGCTAATACCACCCGTCCCGTTAAAGGCTTGCTTGATGGTTAATGTATCTTGGTAGCCATACATAGGCTTTTTATCGATGAACGAATAATTATACCCCACTGTTGACATGGGCGAAATACCTAAACTTAACGCCGCAAACTTAGCTAGTGGCACTTGAATGGCTACGTAATCTACATTTCCGTTGAATTGCGTTGTATTTTCTGAGGCTGTTACAAAACCATCTACCACACCAGAAACGCCCAAGTCCAACATAAAAGTCAAACTATCGATGGCGGTATACGATGCAGGGTTCATGGCATTGATGCTTTTGTTGCTACGCATACCATATCCCAATCCACCCATCGATTGATTGGCACTAAACGATAGGCTTTGCCATTCACCATAGCCATAACGTGAATACGGCGAAATGGTTCCAGTTGCCCAAACAGGGGAAACCAGAACGCAAAACAAGCACAAAATACCTATTATTCTGCTTTTTGTAGACATTTATTATACGTTAATATACGGTGCAAACCGAATAATAAAAGATTCGGGGATACAAAGATGCTACTTTTTATGCGTCTTTCAAAGAAAAAAGCGTCTCCACCCGTTAAAAAAATTAAAAGTTGTGGATATTTTGCTTGTAATTTGGCAATATATCCTTCTATTTCGTACACAATTCCGTTTACTACACCCATTTGAATGGCCGATTGTGTATCGTTGCCCAATGTCATTTCCACGCTATCGGTTGGCAACGACAATTGGGGTAATTTTTGCGTAAAATGATGCAATGCGCTAAAACGCATGGCTGCACCAGGGGCAATATTTCCTCCTACAAACTGATTATCGGGCGATACAAAATCGTAGGTAATAGCAGTGCCAGCATCAATCACCAACAAGGGCATATCGGGATGCATGGCATGCGCTCCAACTGCAGCGGCTAACCTATCATAACCCAATGTATGAGGGGTTTTATAAGCATTTTTTATTGGCAACGGCGTTTGGTGATCCAATACCAACACATAGGCAATGTGCTGACGCAGATAATGCAACACCTCTTCTGAGATACCTACCACCGAACAAACAATCACCGCATCTATTGGATAGGTTTGCAACAAGGCTTCGATGTAGGCATGCGTGCAATTTTCCCATTTATCCTGAAAACACAACTCGCCAGAGGGTTCAAAAACGGCTACCTTAACGCATGTATTTCCGTAATCAATTACGAGGTGCATATTTTCTTACAATTTCTTCCCACAAAATCCAGAAGCCAAACATAATGGCATAGAACACATATTTAGAACCTTCGTGCCACATTTCAAAATCGGCTGGAGTGGTTTTAATGTGACTGAAAAGAACCACCAAGCGCAGCAAATTAATCAACAAGATAACTACGCCAAATGCAGGTATTGCCCATAGTTTATGCTTATGCGCGTATGGATAACACAACAACATCGTGGTGAAAATAAACAATTGTTTAATGCCTGTACAGCTCCATACTATAGATACAACCGACCTTACAGGCTCTGTGATGTAAAATCGATGGCCAAAGATTTGATAACCATCCATACCCAAAACTTGCGAAAAAATCCAATCGAGCGAACTGCAAATAGCATCTACACAACTATCAAAAAATTGCGTACAATCAATGGCTTGCCACAACCAAACTTGTGGAGCTCCACCCATTTGCAGACCCTCGGTAAAGCTGTATTTCCAAGCAAAATGAGTCAACAACAGCATACCTGCAAAATAAAACATTCCCCAATAGGGTTTCAGTTTCTCTAGAAATAATTTTAAAACAGATAGATTCATTAAATGACAACTTTAGAGAATGGTACAGAATCAATGCTATCAAACTCAGCATCAAAGTATTTGAATTGCGCCGTAATGGCGATCATAGCTGCATTGTCGGTGGTATACGAAAATTTGGGAACAAAAATATCCCATCCGTATTTTTGGGCATACACTTGGTACGCCTCACGCAAAGCACTATTGGCAGAAACACCTCCTGCCACCGCCACACGTTTAATGCCGTAATGACGCGATGCCTTTAGCAACTTATCCATCAGCACATCGATAACGGTTTTTTGAATAGAAGCCGCCAAATCGGCTTTTCTTTCATCGATAAAGTTAGGATTTTTGGCCAATTCGTCGCGAATAAAATACATAAACGATGTTTTAAGGCCGCTAAAGCTATAATCAAAACCGGCGATATGGGGCTTGCTAAAAGTAAAGGCCAACGGATTGCCTTCTTTGGCTAATTTATCGATAAAAGGACCTCCTGGATATGGACCACCCAACACCTTGGCACACTTGTCAAAAGCTTCGCCAGCGGCATCGTCAATGGTTTGTCCTACAATTTCCATGTCGTTGTAGGCTTTTACCAAAATAATTTGCGAGTTACCGCCCGATACTAGCAAACACAAAAATGGGAATTCAGGTACGTGTACGGGTTCATTTTCTTCTTGAATAAAATGCGCCAATACGTGTGCTTGCAAGTGATTTACCTCTATCATGGGAATGTTCATGGCAGTGGCAAACCCTTTGGCAAACGAGTTACCTACTAACAACGAACCAATCAAACCAGGTCCACGGGTATATGCAATGGCCGATATATCTTCTTTTTGAATGCCGGCACGTTTAATGGCTTCGCTTACCGTAGGAATAATATTTTGTTGATG
>JAGCMZ010000075.1 GCA_017646225.1 Paludibacteraceae bacterium
CAAGTAATCTTTGTCGGTTTCAATGATGGCGGTAGGGCGGTTGCGAACCGTAATTTTTACTTGGTTCGATACGCTGGTACCGCATTGGTTGCTAGCAGTTAGTTGCAACAAACGTCCGTTTTCGTAGTCGCTAAAGGTGTACGAAAGGTCTTTTGCTTTGCCAATTTCTACACCACCCAATGTCCACGAATATTTATTGGTGCCAGGAGTAGCTTCGATGGTAGGTTTGATGGTGTATTTTGAACCATCGCAGAAGTTGGCAACATCGTTAATTTGTACGATGGGCAAACTGCCGGTTACTTCTACGGTAAAGGTCATGGTTTCGCCAAATTGGCATTCGCCTTGGTAGAAACGAATGCTGTAGGCTCCTGCACCCAATCCCGATACGGTAATTTTGTCGTCGCAGTCAAAGCCTTTCATGTCTTCTGTGTAGTCAATTTTACTAACGCTGTATACTTCCTGTGCTTTGGTGATTTCATGGCAACCTTCGGTCCAGAGGGTGTCTCTGTAGGTAACATTTTGGGTAATAGGATTGCCTTCGTCATCAAAGGTAGGATCTCCGTTTTCGTCCAATACCGGTTCTTTTTCTACTCGGTTTTTGGTTAAAACGGGGTGGAATTTATTGCTGTACTGAAGTGTTGGAGCAATAATTTCTTGTTGGTTGGTAATATCGAACAATCTTACGCTGTAATAACGTGCGGTGTCAGAAGGTGCTACCGCTTGTTCGCGTCCGGCAACGGTAAAGGTAACTGATGCGGTTTTTTGGTCTTTGCAAACCACGGTAGCGGCAGGAAGTTTGGTAAGCGGATCAACGCTTAATGTTTCCGATTCCGAAATGGTAAGCAATTCATCTGGGAATTGAACGCAACCATTGGCGTCGGTTACTTTGGCGCTGTAAATACCTTTGGAAAGGTTTTCAAACAATCCCGTGTTGTTGGTGCTATTGTAAACTACGTCTACACCATCCAATTGATAAGTGTATGGAAAGGTACCACCCGTAGCATCGCCAAAGATTTTGCCAGAGGTTTGACCGCTGCAGTTAATGCTGTTGGCGTAAGGGTGATAAGACAACGTATCGGCTGGCTCGGTTAGGCTTTCTTCTAACCATACAAAACAGCCGTTTGTATCTTCTATTTTAATAAAGTATTGTTTCGCTTTTAGGTTGGATAAAGCAACAGAAGAACCACTCACCGAACTATTAGATGATTCAATGCTTTCTTCGTCGTAAACATCGGTGTATGCTGCCACACGGTAGGGAGCCGTGCCGCCAATTACAGTGCATTGAATGATACCGCTGCTATCGCCTTTACAACGAAGATTATGTTTGTTGGTTACTTCTGCATACAGTGCATCGGGCGATGCAATGTTGAAATTAAATCCAATGCTGCAACCGCCTTTATCGCGTACAGTTCCTACGTACGATCCTTGTGGCAATTTATGCAACTCGATGGTGGTAGCTGTGCCGCCTTCGTCTGTAAACACAACACTGTCCGAAACAAAGGTAGTGTTGTTGCGCATTAAAACAATGTTGTATGGAATTTCGGCAGAGTAGATTTGACCACCGCGTACCTTTAAATAGGCAGACCCATTGCTATTCTCAAAGCAGGTAGCAGGGGTGGTAATGGGGGTACTTTGCAACAATTCCAATACTTGGTTTTTTACTACAACACTGTTGGCGGGTGTTTGGTCGGTATCGCCGTTGGCATCGCGCACGTAAACGGTGTATGCACCATGGGTTAGGTTGTTGAAAATGGGCGACGATTGTACGGTAGCAAAACCATCGAGCGAAAACTCGTAAGGTTCTACGCCGTTTTGAACGGTTACTGTAATGGTGCCGTTTTGGCAATAATCGTCGGTAGTGTCAGTAGATGAGATGTGGGGTTGCGACCATGCCCAACTTGAAGCGAACAGGGCTAAAAAAAGCGTTATAACTTTACTTTTCATAGTATTGAATGGATCCGTGATTGTGCTGATCAATTATTTTTTTGATCGTATTTTTTTGATCGTATTTTTTTGATGATAAATCCAATTAGTTTGTATCCTAAATTAAAGGATGTAAGCGGATTGCGTTGAAGCGTTTTGAACGAGAAAAATTGCGTAAAAGCTTGTTTTAGCAAGTTAATAGGCGATAATTCTGTTTTGGTAACTTCTTTTGCTTGCTCAGCGTGTTTTAGCAAAATGCGTTCTTGGCGTGCAATGGCTTTTTGCAAGCGTTGCTTTTCCAAGCTGATATCAGCTAAGTTAGCAAATTTGGGAGCTTGTTTCATGGCTGAACCTCCTCTTCTTGCTTGTTCTGGTTAAAGATAATTTTGCTAAACTGACGCACCAATGGATTGATAATGCATTGTTTTCTAAAAATAAAGAGGCACGCAAATAGTATTACATGAATGCCAATAACAATGCACAACCCGTATATCATGCTTCCCAATAGCGTTTCGAGCCATAGTAATAGCAAGATAGACAGGTAGGTAAAAATGATGGTTCCTAGCAAAATAGCCACCACAGCCGTAAGTAACAAGGCGCTAATGAGCGAAACTTTTTCCAATAATTCCACTCGAAGCAAATCGTACCTTAATTCTAGGTACTTTTTGCTGTCTTGCCACAATTGTTGGTAAGATTCTTTTATCATTACAATATATCTTCTTCGTCGATGGCTTCTTGTACAGCTAACTCAATGTCGTTGTTGCTGGCATATTCGTCCAATTTGTCGGCAACTTTTCCAATAAGGGATTCCCAATTTTCGCGGCTGATGCCTTTTTCTTTTAGTTTTAGTTCTATTTGTTTTTTTAGTTCTTCGCCTTTTACAGCAAGGTTGGCACGTAATTCTTTGCCACTAGTGGGAGCTACTAAAAGGGCTACTGCTGCACCTACAGCAGTACCGCCTAAGAATGCTAAAATGGTTTTTTCGTTCATGGTATGTTCAAATTAAGGATTAATACTAAAATTCAACACCTACAGATATGGTAGGAATGGCATCGGTAAACCAAGCGTTGTTGTAACTGTCGTAAAGGTGCCAGCCGGCCATGGCGTACAAAGTACCTCTTGAGCCAAGGGCTTGTGTGATACCAATACCAGCGTCAAAGTAGTTGGTGCCATAATCGTACCATTCTTCCCATCGGTGTTCGTAAAGGTAAGCAGCTAGTACAAAGAAATGCGTTTTACCTGCTGCTAATTTGCCTATCTTGGTTAATTCAAAGCGGGCGCTAACACGTACACCTAAAGTGTGTTCGCCGTATGTATTATAATAGTCGCCGCTGTATGTATATTTGGGTGCAACTCCAAAATGCAAAGGAGTAAAGAGTTGATAACCTACTTCGGGCATCAACATCAAGTAATATTCGTATTTGTTTAGGGTAAAACCAAAACTACCGCCATAGGTAAGTTTGCTTAATGTCCAAAATTTGTTTTTTGGGGTAGTGGCTTTTGTAGTGGTTTGTTTTTCTTGTGCAGGAATTTCTTCAACAACTACGTAACGTTTGTTGTTGACAACGATGGTATCGTTTTTAGCGAACGCAATGCAAGTGAAGAGCATGAGCGCGGCTAGGGTGTAGATTCTTTTCATATTATACTTGTTTTCGCAAATATAATAAAATCTTTAAAAAAAACAGCGAATCATGCGTTTTTTTATTGCAAACCCGTATCTTTGTACGTCGCTTGTTGACTAATCGTTAATTCGACTAAACGATTTATGTTTCGGCGCTTCATCTTCCGACCTCCACCAAATGTCGTCAGATTGAATCGCCTCAACGACTAATCACCGAATCACCAATAATTATGTCCGATACCGTTAAACAATTTTCTGTTCGTGTTCTAAAAGATGCTCCACTTATGGAGTTCCTGGCAGAACGTTTAAAAGATTACAGTCGCACACAACTAAAATCGTTGTTGTCGCATCGTCAGTTATGGCTCAATGGAGAGCTGATGTTAACCCGTCACGATCACCCACTTAAAGCAGGTGATAGGGTGGATGTTCGTTCGTCTAAAACCATGCGTCGAAACCAAAAATTAGAGCATTCGCAACTAAAAGTGGTATTCGAAGACGAGCACATTATGGTGGTGTACAAAAACGAAGGTTTTTTAACCGTAGGTACCGATCGCGAAAAATTGCAAACCGTGTATCACGTCCTAAATCAGTACATGAAAACCTTTGGCCAAGACAAGCGTATTTTTGTGGTGCACCGATTGGACAGAGAAACTTCGGGTTTGTTGGTATTTGCCAAAAGCAAAGAGGTACAAGAAGCCTTGCAAAGCAATTGGGAAACCCTGATGAAAGAGCGTAGCTATACCGCTATTGTTAAGGGTCAATTACCAGAACAACAAGGCGTTATCAAAGCTTATTTGTGGGAGGATAAACAACTTAGAATGCACGCTAGCGAAACCGATAATGGGGGACAATATGCCGAAACTAAGTACAGTGTAATGGGAACAAAAGGCCCATATTCAATGGTGCAATTGTGGCTAAAAACAGGCAGAAAAAATCAAATTAGGGTACACTTGCAAAGCGTGGGTTGCCCCATTGTAGGCGATAAAAAATACGGAGGTCCTGCTAGCCCTATCAAACGCGTTTGCTTGCATGCCGGTTTGCTAACATTTAAGCACCCTATGACAGGACAAATGATGCATTTTGAATGGCCTATTCCTTCTTCGTTTAATAAGTTAGTAAGAGTAAAATAATATGAAAAAAATAGCAATTATAGTAGGTTTGTGTTTGTGTACTGTGGCAGGTTTTGCGCAAGTGGAACACAAAGTTTCGCATTATCCCAATGGAAACTTGCGTTACGAAGGCGATTTTAAAGACGGTAAGCCCGTAGGCGAACTACGTCGCTACCACGAAAACGGCAAATTGAGCGGAATTCAAACCTTTGATAATGAGGGTAATTCTAAAGTAGTATGCTATGCTGGTTCGGGCGAATTGTTGGCAGAGGGTAACTACAAAGGACAAAAACGTGATGGCTTGTGGCAATTTTACGGTGCAGGCGAATATTTGTTCATGATAGAAACTTACAAAGATGGTTTGCGCATTGGCGAGAGCCTTATTTTTTCTAAAGAAGGCAAGGTGTTGCAACGCATGAACTACAAAGATGGAAAATTAGATGGAGAACGCATTCAGTATTACCCATACGGTAATGTGATGGCAAAATACACCTACAAGGATGGTGTGCTCGAAGGTCCTTATAGCTATTTTTACGAAACCGGTCAGAAAAACGAAGAAGGCGCTTATCAAAATGGCAAACCTCATGGCATTTGGCGCAGTTATGCCGAAGATGGTTCGGTAGAAGAAACC
>JAGCMZ010000076.1 GCA_017646225.1 Paludibacteraceae bacterium
CGTCTTTGATACGTACCTTGTGGTGGTTTTCGTACCTTTCTTTAAGCCCACGCAAAATAGAAATAGAACTAGCCTCGTCGGGTTCGTTAACCATTACAATTTGGAAACGACGTTCTAGCGCTTTGTCTTTTTCAAAGTATTTTTGGTACTCGTTGAGCGTGGTAGCACCAATGCTGCGCAATTCGCCACGTGCCAAAGCAGGTTTTAGAATGTTGGCAGCGTCCATGGCACCTTCGCCACCGCCAGCACCTACCAAGGTGTGAATTTCGTCTATGAACAAAATAATTTCGCCATCCGATTTTACCACCTCGTTAATAACGGCTTTTAAACGTTCTTCAAATTCGCCTTTGAACTTAGCTCCTGCCACCAACGCACCCATGTCTAACGAGTACAATTGCTTGGTTTTTAGGTTCTCTGGTACGTCTCCGCGCACAATACGATGCGCCAACCCTTCGGCAATGGCAGTTTTACCCACCCCAGGTTCGCCAATTAAAATAGGGTTATTTTTGGTTCTACGACTTAGAATTTGCAACACACGGCGTATTTCTTCGTCACGACCAATAACAGGATCCAACTTGCCACTGCGTGCCTTCTCGTTTAAGTTAATGGCGTATTTTGCCAACGACTGATAAGTTTCTTCGGCACTCTTTGAAGTGGTTTTGTTGTTTTGTGTCAATTCTGCAATGGCACTTTCAAGCCCTTTTTCGGTAACACCCGCTTGTTGCAACATGCCTTGTACCACGCTTTTTTGCGTAACCATGGCCATTAAAATCATTTCTAATGGCACAAAGCTATTACCCGCCTTATCGGACAGCGATACGGCTTTGTTCAACACGTTGTTGGCATCGTTGCTAAAGTAAGGGCTGCCACCCGACACTTTGGGATATGACTGAATTTGGCTGTCTACAGCCTGCGAAAGCACTTGTGCATTTACTCCGAGTTTAGCAAATAGGAATTTGCATACACCTTCGCCTGCCTGCATCACTCCTTTCAGTAGGTGTGGGGTCTCAATGCCCTGTTGACCTGCATTTTGGGCTATTTCAACTGCTTTTTGAATAGCCTCTTGCGATTTGATAGTGAATTTCTCAAAGTTCATAATAAAATCTCCTTTCCCCTATCCTTTATCAAATCTCTTGCCAAACCCCATTTTATGACAATTTGGCAGAAAAAAAGGACTACCCTTCATGGATAGTCCCTTCATTTTATCTTTAAGACTTGCTTTTAAAAGAGTACGAGCAAATCACCCTTTAAAAACCGTTTTTATCTCTTTCTTGGTAGATGCGTTCAATAATGTCTACCACTTTCATGCCTTCTAGCAAGTTGGTGGCAATAGAACTACCCGTTTTTAGGGTATCAATTACGTTTTTAATCACAAAACCGTGGTTTTGCGCTGCCCCTTTGTAACCACCAAAGTCGTTTTCGTGGGTAGGTTCTTTTAATTCGGGCATCTCGTAATCTTGAATGTGGCAGTGAACTACGGTATCCATGTATTGGCCAGCTACTTTAACTGTACCTTTAGAACCAATAATGGTAACCGAACTTTCTAGGTTCTTGTCCCAAACCGATGTAGAATAGTTTAGCGAACCCATACCGCCGTTGATAAAGTCGAAATCTACACAACCGGTATCTTCAAACTCAATTAAATCGCCGTGCGAGCAGTTGGCAAACTTACC
>JAGCMZ010000077.1 GCA_017646225.1 Paludibacteraceae bacterium
ATGTCCCGATGGGTAAAAAATAACGGTTCTGCCTGCTTTGAGTGCATCGTAGCACAAACCGTTTAGCTGTTTGGCTTGCTCTAATCCATTTCTGCTTTTGCGCAAATTGGGAACGCTGATGCTATCGAATACGCCCAAAATGCTTCTGAAAACACCGTTGGCGAAAAACCTTTCGTCCACAAAAGGTTGTAAAGGATAGTTGTATAATTCAGAAAACAACAACATCGGGTCGATAACAGCCATGTGAGTAGGCCATACCAGTTTGCTGCCAGGTTGGTCTAAGCATGCCGTATTAACCAACGTTACTTTGTAACGCATGCGAAACAAAGTTCTAAAAAACAAACAAACTCTTGTACGTTTATCTGGAAATTTAGCCATAATCGTCGCAAATTACAATTAGAGGGCAAATTTAGTAAAAAATGGAGAATTGAGAAAGGAGAAAGGAGAAATTTATTGACTAATAGACTAATCGACTAATCGGTGAATCGTATATTTACTACAATTTTTACTCGCAACTTTTGACTTTTGACTTTGGACTTTTGACCTTTTTTACTAACTTTGCAGACTAATTAACTACTATAGCATTATGGGAGGCTTTTTTGGTGCCATATCTAAAAAGAATTGTTTGTCGGATGTATTTTACGGAACCGACTATAATTCGCATTTAGGCACACGTCGTGCTGGTATGGCTACGTATTCGCCCGAATACGGCATGAAACACACCATTCACAACATCGAGGGTGCATATTTTCGTTCTAAATTTGAAGACGGTTTGCCCAAATTTGGCGAACCAACATCGGGAATTGGCGTTATTAGCGATACCGATGCACAACCTGTTATCATTCAGTCACACTTGGGGCGTATGGCGGTTGTAACCGTTGCTCGTATCGATAATTTTGAAGAGATTGAACAATATTTGCTCGATAATAAGCATCATTTTACCGAGTTTAGCGGCGGAAAAACCAACCAAACCGAAATGATCGCTATCTTAATTGCCGAAGGCAAAACCTTAGAAGATGGGGTAGCGCACATGTTTAGCAAAATTAAAGGTTCTTGTTCGTTGCTTATTTTGCACGAAGACGGCACCATTTATGCCGTTCGCGACAAATTGGGCCGTACACCTATTATAGTAGGTAAAAAAGACGGTGCGGTTGCTGTATCGAGCGAGTCGAGCGCATTCCATAATTTAGGATACGATATCGATTACTTTATCGGTCCTGGCGAAATCCTTAAAATTACAGCCGATGGATGGCAACAAGTGCGTCCTGCTGGCGATAAAATGCAAATCTGTTCGTTCTTTTGGGTCTATTTTGGTTTCCCATCGTGCGAATACGAAGGCATTAACGTAGATACCGTACGCTGTGCTATGGGCGAAGAATTGGGCAAAAACGACGATACCGAAGCCGATTTTGTGTGCGGTATTCCCGATTCGGGCATTGGTCACGCCATTGGTTACGCCATCGGTCGTAAAATTCCTTACAAACGCGGTATTTTAAAATACACCCCTACATGGCCTCGTAGCTTTACCCCTGCGCACCAAAGCATGCGTAGTTTGGTAGCCAAAATGAAACTATTGCCCAACCGCCAAATGCTAAACGGTCAACGCGTGGTATTCTTAGACGACTCTATTGTGCGTGGAACCCAGCTAAAAGGCAATTCGCAAATGATGTTTAACTGCGGTGCCAAAGAAATCCACATGCGCATTGCTTGTCCTCCTATGGTATATTCGTGTCGTTACCTTAACTTTTCGTCGACACAAAACGACTTGGAACTAATTACCCGTAGCATCATCGAGCAATTAGAAGGTAGTCACGATAAAAATTTACACGAATACGTAGACCCTGCATCGCCTAAATACCAAAAAATGGTAGAAATGATGCGCGAGCGCTTTGGTATGACATCGCTTAAATTCAATACGGTAGACGATCTTATTAAAGCCATTGGCCTACACAAAGAAAAAGTATGTACACACTGCTTTGACGGCAGCAGCTATTACTAAAGGTCGCTACGCGACGGTGAATCGGTTATTATAAAAAAACCATTCGATTAGTCGATTAGTCGATTAGTCGATTAGTCAATAAAAAAAATGTTTGAATCTCTTTCGGAGCGCCTAGAGCGTTCGTTTAAAATCTTAAAAGGCGAGGGTAAAATCTCGGAAATTAACGTAGCCGAAACCCTTAAAGACGTGCGTAAAGCACTGTTAGACGCCGACGTAAACTACAAAACTGCCAAAACTTTTACCGATACCGTAAAAGCAAAAGCGTTGGGTATGGACGTAATTCACTCGTTGAAACCCCAACAATTGATGGTAAAAGTGGTGCACGACGAGTTGGTTGCCTTGATGGGTGGTACCCATTCAGATTTGCAACTAACGGGTTCGCCATCGGTTATCTTAATGGCAGGTTTGCAAGGTTCTGGTAAAACTACCTTTACCGGCAAATTGGGTAATTTGCTTAAAAACAAAAAAGGCAAAAACCCTTTGTTGGTGGCTTGCGACGTGTATCGTCCTGCTGCTATTGAACAATTAAAGGTGTTGGGCGAGCAATTAACCATTCCTGTATACTCAGAAATTGACAGCAAAAATCCTGTTCAAATAGCGCAAAACGCCATTGCATTGGCTAAAAAGAACGGCAACGATGTGGTTATTGTCGATACTGCGGGTCGTTTGGCTGTAGACGAAGCCATGATGACCGAAATTGCCGCTATCAAAGCCGCTATCAATCCACACGAAATTTTGTTTGTGGTCGATTCGATGACCGGTCAAGACGCCGTTAATACCGCCAAAGAATTTAACGACCGATTGGACTTTACCGGTGTGGTTTTGACCAAATTAGACGGCGATACCCGTGGTGGTGCAGCCTTGTCTATTCGTTCTGTGGTAGAAAAACCCATCAAATTTGTGGGTGTGGGCGAAAAAATGGATGCGCTCGACGTATTCCATCCCGCTCGTATGGCCGACCGTATTTTGGGCATGGGCGACATTGTATCGTTCGTAGAAAAGGCCCAAGAACAATACGACGAGGAAGCCGCTCGTAAAATGTCTAAAAAATTGGCCCAAAACCAATTTGGCTTTGACGATTTCTTGGAACAAATTCAACAAATCAAGAAAATGGGTAACATGAAAGACCTTATTTCTATGATTCCAGGCGTAGGCAAAGCATTAAAAGACGTAGACATCAAAGACGATGCCTTTAAGCACGTAGAAGCCATTATTCAATCCATGACCCCATACGAACGCGCCAATCCACAAGTATTAACCCCATCGCGCAAGCAACGCATTGCCAATGGTAGTGGACGCAGCATTCAAGATGTAAACAGATTGATTAAGCAATTTGAAGACATGCGCAAAATGATGCGCATGGTGCAAAACAATCGCGGCAAAATGCCTTTTAAACGCAGATAACATGAATATCATCGACGGAAAAGCAACAGCAGAACAAATTAAGGCAGAAATTGCTGCCGAAGTAAAAGAAATTGTAGCCGCAGGAGGAAAACAACCTCACTTGGCCGCCGTCTTGGTGGGTCACGACGGAGGTAGCGAAACCTACGTAGCTGCTAAGTGCAAAGCATGCGAGGTATGTGGTTTTAAATCAACCCTTATCCGTTACGAAGCCGACGTTACCGAAGAAGAATTGTTGGCTTGCATCGATCGTCTAAACAAAGACGAAGATGTAGACGGTTTTATCGTACAATTGCCTTTGCCTAAACACATTTCAGAGCAAAAAATCATCGAAGCCATCGACTATAAAAAAGACGTTGACGGATTTCATCCTATCAACGTAGGCCGTACATCTATTGGTTTGCCAGCCTTTGTATCGGCAACCCCAGCTGGTATTTTGGAATTGTTGAAACGCTACAACATTCCAACCGAAGGCAAACATTGCGTGGTGTTGGGCCGTAGCAACATTGTGGGTAAACCCGTGGCGTCGCTGATGATGCAAAAAGGATACCCTGGCAATGCTACCGTTACCGTTTGCCACAGCCGTTCGGCCGATTTAAAAGAACAATGCCTAAAAGCCGATATTATTATTGCCGCCTTGGGTAGCCCCGAGTTTGTAAAAGCCGATATGGTGAAAGAAGGCGCTGTTATTATAGACGTAGGTACCACCCGCGTACCCAATGCTAATACCAAATCGGGCTTTAAACTAACGGGCGATGTTAAATTTGACGAAGTTGCACCTAAATGCTCGTACATCACTCCCGTTCCTGGTGGAGTAGGCCCTATGACCATTTGCTCGTTGATGGTAAATACCCTTCACGCCGGCAAAAAAACGTATTACCGGTAATCACCGCATCACCATGCTATTTAAAGATTTAGGTCTCCATCCCGACATTCTATCGGGTATTTCCGAAATAGGATTTGAAACACCGTCGCCCATTCAAGCGGCGGTTATTCCTTATGTATTAAATAACCAAGACGATATAGTAGGCTTGGCGCAAACCGGTACGGGTAAAACCGCCGCCTTTGGGTTGCCCATGTTGCATTTAAGCGATGTTAAGCAAAAGGTTACCCAATCGTTGGTATTGGCCCCCACGCGCGAATTGTGCGTGCAAATTGCCAGCGAGTTGCGCAAATACAGCAGCAAAATGCCCCAAATACGCGTAGTAGCGGTGTATGGTGGCGAAGATATTCGCAAGCAACTTAAGGAATTAGACCAAACCCCTCATATTTTGGTGGCTACGCCTGGCAGGCTAATCGATTTGATGAACCGTGGCAAGGTAAACCTAGCTAACGTTAATTATTTGGTGTTAGACGAGGCGGACGAAATGCTGAACATGGGTTTTGTAGACGATATAACCGAGATTTTGGAGCAAACGCCCGATACGCGTCGTACGTTGTTGTTCTCGGCTACCATGCCCCAAGAAATTGCCAATATCGCCAAAAATTACATGCGCAATGCGCACGAAATTGCCGTTGGTAAACGTGGCGAAGCGGCACAAAACGTAGAGCATTACTTTGTGCTTACCAAAAATACCTTGCGCTACGAGGTGTTAAAACGCATATTAGACTACTACCCAGCTATTTACGGCATTGTTTTTTGCCGTACTCGCATGGAAACCAAAGAAATTGCCGAAAAACTGATGCTAGACGGTTACAATGCCGATGCTTTGCACGGCGATTTGTCGCAACCGCAACGCGATTCGGTAATGAATAAATTCAGAATCAAGCACTTGCAAATTTTGGTGGCCACCGATGTGGCGGCTCGTGGCTTGGACGTAAACGACCTTACCCACGTTATACATTACGTATTGCCCGACGATAAAGAAACCTATACCCACCGCAGTGGGCGTACGGGTAGGGTAAACAAGCAAGGTATGTCCATTGCCTTGGTTACTCCGCGCGAAAAAATGTCGATTAAAAGCATCGAAAAGGCCATTAAACGCACGTTTCAGCCCATGGAGATACCCACGGGTATGGCCGTTTGCCAACGTCAATTGATGCACATGCTTACCCAAATGAGTGAGGCTAGTTTGCATCCTAAATTGCACAAATTATTGCCCGATGCTTACGAGGTGTTGAACGAATATAGCAAAGAAGAAATCATTGCCCAACTAATATCGTATCGATTTAACCCCTTGTTGGCGTACTACGAGAATGCAGTCGATTTGCAGGCCATGATGCGCAAAGAGCCCAAAGAAGAGGTTAAACCCTCGCGCCGCCAAATGCGTCAGGCCGATAAAGGTGACACCTTGCGCCTAAAGATTAACCGTGGTAAGAACGAAAAAATGGATCCACGCCGCTTGTTAGGCCTAATAAACGATGTAGTAAACGACCGCAAACTAGCCATTGGCGATATTGATATCTCGGCCAAATTTACCTTTTTTGATGTACCCAAAAACAGGGTAGAGCAGGTGATGGAGGCTTTTGCCACCAGCAAACGTGCCCGCGGCATTGTTATCGCTCCCGTCAAAG
>JAGCMZ010000078.1 GCA_017646225.1 Paludibacteraceae bacterium
GGCACGCACGGCAATTTCTTCTAATAGGTCGTCTATTTGGTTCTTGCTAGGACGTACTTCAATCTCGGGGTCTAGCAGCCCGGTGGGGCGTATAATTTGCTCTACCACCACGCCACCGCTTTTGGCTAGTTCGTAGTCGGCAGGGGTAGCACTCACGTACATGGTTTGTCCTTGTTTTTGCTCAAATTCTTCAAAGGTTAGCGGACGGTTGTCCATGGCAGCAGGCAAGCGGAATCCATATTCCACCAAGTTTTTCTTGCGTGCAGCATCGCCTCCGTACATGGCGTGAATTTGGGGAACGGTAACGTGGCTTTCGTCAATAACCAGCAAGAAATCGTCCGAAAAAAAGTCGAGCAAACAAAAGGGTGGGGTACCCGCCTCGCGTCCGTCAAAGTAGCGCGAATAGTTCTCTACACCCGAGCAATAACCTATCTCGCGAATCATCTCTAAATCGTACGTGGTACGCTCGTATAGGCGTTTGGCCTCGTAATTTTTGCCAATGGATTGCAAGTATTCCACCTGTTTGCCCAGGTCTAGTTCTATCTCTTTGATGGCCCGTTTGGTGTTTTCGGGCGTAGTTACAAAAATGGTCGATGGGGGAATGCAATATTCGTCCAATACCTCTATGGTAAAGAGGGTAATGGCATCCAATAGTTCGATGCTTTCAATTTCGTCGCCCCAAAAAATAACCCGCACAATCACATCGGTATGCGATAACCAAATGTCTACCGTATCGCCTTTTACCCTAAAATTGGTGCGTCCAAAGTTAATTTCATCGCGGCTATACATGGCCGAGACCAGGTTGCGCAAAAATACATCGCGTACAATTTTCTGCCCTACGTGTATGTGCACTTGGTTTTTGGTAAAATCTTCGGGGTTGCCAATGCCGTAGATACACGATACCGACGACACCACAATGATGTCTTTTCTGCCCGATAGCAGGGCCGATGTGGCCGATAATCGCAAACGGTCTATTTCTTCGTTAATGGCTAAATCTTTCTCAATGTAGGTATCGGTAGTAGGAATGTAGGCTTCGGGTTGGTAGTAATCGTAGTACGATACAAAATATTCTACCGCATTGTTGGGAAAGAAACTTTTAAACTCGCTGTACAATTGTGCAGCGAGTGTTTTGTTGTGGCTTAATACCAGTGTAGGTCTATTTACCTCTGCAATCACATTGGCAATGGTAAAGGTTTTGCCCGAACCTGTTACACCCAATAAGGTTTGGCAGGGTTCGTGCTCATTCAACCCGTTTACCAATTGACGAATGGCTTCGGGCTGATCGCCCGTTGGTTGATAATCCGATTGCAGTTGAAATTGCATGGATTAGTGCTACTTAAGAGTTTTTTTGCGACAAAACCAACCAAAGAATTAGGTATACCCAAAGACCGATAGAACCACAAATAGCAGTCACTAGCATAACGATACGTACTAAGGTAGTGTCAATTTCAAGGTGTTTGGCTAAACCTGCACATACACCAGCAATCATTTTGTCGGTAGTCGATAAGGCTAATTTTTGTTTTGACATATTTTTATAGTTTTAAGGGTTATGTTGTGCCACGAAGTTACAAAAAATAGAAAAAATACCAATCAAACCCTTGTTTTTATGTGATGGTATGAAAAAAAATAAATAACTTTGTTACTCATTTGTAACAAGATGACAACAGCAGAACAACGTTTACAAAATTTGGCAGAAGATACGCGCATGGCCATAAACCTTTGGTTTGGCGATATTCCTACCTTTTATGCGTTCTTTTATACCTTAACGCAAAAGGAGCATATTATCGACCAAGAGAAACCAATAGGTTGGCAAGAGCAACTCAAGGCGGCACAATACTATCGTCGTTTGTGCGCTAAACGTGCGCAAAAAGAATGCGGTTTGCCCGATGAATTGCTAGAGGATATTTACAGCGATTATTTTGAAGACTTTGCCAATTACCGCGATAAGAAACTCATGGACGATAAGCTATTCATGAGCTACCTTCGCAAATTGATTAGCTAGTCGCTGCTCAAGAAACTCGACAGGCTCAGGGACCGAATAAGGTCGACTAAACGCCTAAACAACTAAACAACAATATAAACCTAGATGAATTAAGAATCGATTCACCGATTCACCGATTACTCGGGCTTCGCCCTCATGATTTTTGGCTGCGCCTCGGCATAGTTCAATCAAGATTGACTCTGCGCTCGGCTTGCACAAAAATTCACCGATTAGTCAATAAATATAAACAACAATAATATGATTTGGAACGAGGCGGCAGAGTGCATGAGCCGCGAAGAAAAACGTCGTTTGCAATCGCAACGACTAAAAGAATTAGTAGCGAGGGTTTACGCCAATTGTGAGCCTTATCGCAAAAGAATGCAAGAAGCAGGTGTTACACCCGATGATATTCAATCCATCGACGATATTGTTAAGTTACCATTTACCTCTAAAAAAGATTTGCGCGACTATTACCCATGGGGCATGTTATCGGCTCCCCTTTCGGATATTGTGCGCATTCACGCATCGTCGGGTACTACCGGCAAACCCATTGTAGCAGGTTATACCCAAAATGACTTAAAAGTATGGGAAGAAGTAGGGGCTCGTTGTTTGGCAGCCTTTGGCATGGATAAAAACGATGTATTCCATGTGTCGTACGGTTACGGTTTGTTTACCGGCGGTTTGGGTGCACATGGTGCAGGTCAAAACTTGGGTGCAACCGTTATCCCCATGTCGGTAGGTAACACCGAAAAACAATTGCTGATGATGCACGACTTGGGAGCAACTGCCATTGCATGTACTCCTTCGTATGCCTTGTACTTAGCCGAGGCATTGGAAAAATCGGGTATTCCTCGCGAAGAGTTCAAACTTCGTATCGGTGTTTTGGGTGCAGAGCCTTGGACCGAAGCCATGCGCAAAGAAATTGAGGAACGCATGCAAATCAAAGCATACGATATTTATGGTTTGACCGAGATTATTGGCCCAGGGGTGGGTCACGAATGCGAATTCCAATGCGGTACGCACTTGCACGACGACCATTTCTATCCAGAAATCATCGATCCAGAAACAGGCGAAGCCTTGCCAGAAGGTTCGACAGGCGAGTTGGTGTTTACCACGCTTACCAAAGAGGGTATGCCATTGATTCGTTTCCGTACCCGCGACCTTACCCGTCTTATCTACGACAAATGCCAATGCGGTCGTACAACGGTTCGTATGGAGAAAATTTTGGGTCGTAGCGACGATATGCTTATCATCCGTGGTGTAAACGTATTCCCATCGCAAGTAGAAGCCGTACTTTGCGAAATGGAAGAGGTAGAACCACAC
>JAGCMZ010000079.1 GCA_017646225.1 Paludibacteraceae bacterium
AACTTGCAAACAATGGGTATCTATCTCGGCAATAAACCTACTAGGCATTGTATAGTTGGTTTTACCGTAGCGGAAACGCGATTTGGCATAGAACAAATAACAACGTTTTTTGGCACGGGTAATGGCCACATACAACAAGCGACGCTCCTCTTCTATACCTTCGGTTGTTTCGCCATCGCGGGTACTGGGAAACAATTCTTCTTCCAAGCCTACCACAAATACGGTGTTGTATTCCAACCCTTTAGCTGCATGCACCGTCATCAATGTAACACGCTCTACTCCATCGTCCTTATCGGTATCGGCATCCGTCAGCAACGAAACCTCGGTAAGGTACTCTGCCAACGTAGGCGATACACCCTCTTCTTCCATGCGTTTGTCTACGTATTCGCGAATACCGGTTAACAAGGCATCGATATTTTGCAAATCGGTTTCCGATTCGATATCGGACGTTGCTCTCAACAAGGTCATAATGCCCGAAAACTGAATCACCTCTTCGGCTATCTGGTAGGCATCTTTATCTTCCATAGCTGCGGCAATGGCACCTAACGACTCGGTAAACTGTACCAATTTACGCGCTGTACCCTGATTTACCGACAAATTATAGGCCAACGGATTGGCAGCCACCTCAAACAACGAAACCTGCTGCGTATTGGCCACCTCTTTTACCTTATTGACGGTAGTATCACCAATACCCCTAGCAGGGAAATTGATGCAACGTTTAAAGGCTTCCTCGACCAATGGATTCACCAGCAAACGCATGTAAGCCAACACATCTTTGATTATTTTGCGTTGATAGAACGATTGTCCACCATAAATTTTATAAGGAATACCCTGCGAGCGAAAAGCATCTTCTATCACACGCGATTGCGCATTGATGCGGTACAACACCACCATTTCACCACGCGTTTCTTCGTGACTACGCAACAAACCTTGCACACGCATGGCCACCATATTGGCCTCTTCCATATCCGAATAAGCTTCCGACACCATCAAAGGTTCTCCTTGTTGGTTTTCAGAGAATACTTTCTTAGGAATACGTCCTTTGTTGTGAGCAATTAAGCTATTAGCTGCCTCTACCAGATATTTTGTAGAACGATAATTCTGCTCCAACTTAAACAATTTGGATTCGGGGTACTGCTTTTGGAAATACAAAATATTACTGATATCCGCCCCACGAAAAGCATAAATACTTTGCGAATCATCGCCTACTACACAAATGCGACGGTGCTTTTCTGCCAACGCTTTTAATAGCAAATACTGCGCATAGTTGGTATCCTGATACTCATCTACCAAAATGTACTGAAACCTATTTTGGTACTTTTCTAGCACCTCAGGATGCTGCATAAACAACTGATTGGTCAAACAAAGCATATCGTCAAAGTCCATAGCACCTGCTTGTTTGAGCCTACGTTGGTATTCAATGTAAATTTCCCTTACCTTGGGAATGCGCATCATAAAATCGACCGATCGACCGTGCGCATCATCGTACTGCTGGGGCATTACCATCTTATTTTTAGCCGACGAAATGCGCGATAACACCACCGATGGTTTGTAGGTCTTCTCATCTAACTGCATTTCTTTGACAATCGATTTGATCAGATTTTTAGCATCTGCTGTATCGTATACCGTAAAATCGGAAGGTAAACCAATGTACTGCGACTCGGTACGCAATATTTTAGAGAACTGCGCATGAAAGGTTCCCATTGCCAAATATTGCGCCTTTTCGGGACCTACCATTTGTCCAATACGCTCTTTCATTTCGCGCGCTGCCTTGTTGGTAAACGTAAGCGCTAGAATCTGATATGGTTTTAATCCTACCACCTCTAGCAAATAGGCAATTTTGTAGGTCAAGACCCTGGTTTTACCCGATCCTGCACCAGCAATTACCAACGAAGGGCCTTCGTTGTACATAACTGCAGCTTTCTGCGACTCATTTAATTGCGAAATAGACATAATTGGCTAAAATTAAGCAAATATAGACAAAAAAAACCGAGACATACATCTCGGTTTCTATCATTTTACCGCTCTACTCGTTAATAAAAATTAATGCGATTGTCAATGATTTTAGCATTGTTTTTCAACGATTCAAATGTAGTGTATACAAATGGATTGCGGTTGGTATATTCTAGGATCTCGTTAGCTGCATTGAATTCAGCTTGTGGAACTTCTGCTACCAATTTGATAGCAAACACACCCATATTACCTTTTACGTATTGGATTTGTTTGGTTGCCAACAAAGCAGGAATGCATCCAGCTACCATTGGTTCGCGACCGATGTTAGGAATAAAGGCAGACGATAGCGAAACGTTTTGTGCAGTTGAAACAACACCCAAAGCAGCAAGGTTTTCGCCAGCAGCTTTCATATCTTCAATCATCTTGTCACCTTTTTTATCTTGAATTACAGCAGCTTTCACTTGTGTTTTAACGCTTTCGAACGATTTTTTGCCTTCAGGAATTACTTCGTCTACCATGGCAATAACAAAGTTCTTACCGCATTCGTATACTTCTTCAGTCACAGCACCTGCTTTTTTACCAAATGCCCAACGAATCAATTGACGAGAGTTTTCCAAATTACCTACACGTACATCGTTTTTACCAATAGTGTAAGTACGCAAGAACAAACCGTTTTCGGCACGTGCACTGTCAACAAAAGCAGTTGCAGTATTGTTTTGTGCAATGTATTGGCTTGCTTGGCTGTAGATAGCACCGTAGGTTTGCGAACCTGCTTCTACTTTACGTTGCAACACGCAAACTTTCACCTTGCTTACAGGTTGGGTTTGTTCGGTTACTTGTGCAATTTGGATAGTGCTTCCCATTGGGAAAGTAAAGATTTCATTTACTTTTGCTTTGAAGCAAGCAGTACTAAATTCTGCATCAATATCACTTTCTTTGAACCAACCCAATTCGCCACCGTTTTGAGCTGTATTTGCCAACGAATATTCTTTAGCTACGGCAGCAAAATCAGCACCACCTTTCAACACAGCAACCAAGCTATCTGCCAAACGTTTTGTTTTTTCAGCATCAGCTTCTTGTACCACAATGTGAC
Source organism: Paludibacteraceae bacterium (assembly GCA_017646225.1). Classification (GTDB taxonomy): domain Bacteria; phylum Bacteroidota; class Bacteroidia; order Bacteroidales; family Paludibacteraceae; genus Enterocola. Next base: position 3,047 of record JAGCMZ010000079.1, read on the forward strand.
GTACTTTAATTGAATCGGGAGCTACAATGCCTGTTTCTACGATACGTGCCATTTTGTAAGTATCACCCATCAAAGTAGGACCAAATACATCGCCCGCTTTACCTGCAAAAGCAAAGTCTTTCAACGAAGCGTCAATTGTATTGGCAGACACAGCCACATTGTTGTAAGGAACATCTGAGTTTTGGTTGCAGATAGCAACATAATCAGCAGAGGTAGCAAATTCATTTTTTAGGTTGTTGATCCAAGCTTCTGTTTCAGCAAAATCTTGTGCAGAAGGTTTAATCGCAAACGACAATACTTTTACAACGCGTTGTTCTTCTTTTTGGGTAAAGGTATTGATGTTTTCGTTGTAATATGCTTTCAATTCAGCATCGTTTACAGGGAACAAAGAATCGGGTTGGTTGTAGTAAGGCAACATCACATATTCAATGTTCGCAGCTTTTTTAGCATTGTACAAGGCTTTTGCATCAGCATCGTTGTAGTTAATAGCAGTAACTACCAACGTGTTGTATTTGTTTTCTAGCAATTGAAGACGAATGTTACGTTCTACATACGCCCAATATTTTGCATAATCGCTAGTAGGTTCTTGTTCAATAATTTGCAACAATTGAACCAATATATTTTTGTCAAAACGATTGGTTTCAGGGTTGAATAACAAACGCAAGTTGTTTAACATTGGGTTAGGATTGTCGCTCAAAATTTGGTCTGCCAATTCGTCGTCAGAAACCACAATACCTGCAGCTTCGCAAGCTTCTCCGTAAAGAACTTCTTGCATCCACATGTTCCAAACAGACTCACGAATTTGTGCCGTAGTTTGTTCATCCAAGCTGTTTTCACCACGTTCAATTTGATAAAAAGCTTTCGCTTCTTCTATGCGGTGTTCAAATTCGGTAATTTCCATTTTATTACCGTTCACTTCGCCCACCAAAGTACGCGATTCGCCAAACAAACTATTAAAATCTACCCCAGTAAAAATAAAGAGGAACAATGCAAAACCAATAATACAGGTAAGCAGCACGCCTCTTTGTCTGATTTTTTCTAATGTTGCCATAAATTATTTGTGTTATTATTTTGTATTCAAGATATGAAAGTGCGAAGATAATGTTTTTTTAGAAAAAAGAGAGCATTTTTACGCATCTTTTATCAACTTTATTAATTCAATTTTATTTTTTGTTGCTTTGATAATCTTCAACGTATAACCATCCAGTTTTATTTGCTCTCCCACTTGTGGAAATCCTTGATACACATGCAATACCAAACCAGCCAATGTCAAATAATCTTCCGATACCATCAACGATAAATCGAAGGTTTCATTTAGGTAATCAATCTCCAAACGTCCCGAAAAAATGTATTCGTGGTCGCTAATTTGCTTCTCTACGTACTCTGGTGTATCGTGTTCGTCCTCAATTTCGCCAAAAATTTCTTCTACAATATCCTCTAGCGTTACAATGCCAGCCGTTCCACCAAATTCATCCACCACCACGGCAATGCTTTTCTTTTTGAGCAACAACATGTTCATCAATTTGTTAGCTGCCATGGTTTCGGGTACAATAGGCGCCAAAATAATTTGCGATTGCCATCTTTCGGGTTTGGTAAACAACTCGTTAGAGTGCACATAACCCACAATATTATCGATGTTGTTTTGATAAACCAACAATTTAGAATAGCCTGTTTCTACAAAACGCTCGCGCAATTCCTCAACACTGCAATCGTATTCAACCGCCTCAATTTCGGTACGAGGCACTATGCAGTTACGCAATTTTACCTTCGATAAATCGAGTGAATTTTGGAAAAACTTAATAACGTTTTCCACTTCTTCCTCTGCCGTCTCTATCGACTCGTGTATCAATCGGTCCAAATCTACCCTACCCACTAAATACTGATCTGTTTTACCCACTGGCACACGAAACAAACGCATCAGCATTTCAGACACCCAACTCATAAAAATCGAAATCGGATACAACAAGATGTAAAACAACAGCAAAGGAACGGCAAAAAAG
>JAGCMZ010000080.1 GCA_017646225.1 Paludibacteraceae bacterium
GAGCAAAACGGCTCAACGGAAAACAATGGCGGAGAGGAAACTCCCGAACCCGAATCTCCGGTTATTGACTATAACGGACACGCTTATGTAGACCTAGGTTTGCCAAGTGGTTTGAAATGGGCTACTTGCAATGTAGGTGCAACTAAACCTGAAGAGTACGGCAACTATTACGCTTGGGGAGAAGTGGAACCAAAAGAGGTTTACGATTGGAGTACTTACAAATTTATGGATTCGAATATCAATGATTGGAATGGTGTAAATAAATACACCGTAGCTGATAGTCAAAATGAATATGGTGACGTAGTTTGGTATGACAATTCAGGTAACTTTATTGGCGATAATAAAACCATTCTCGACCAAGAAGACGATGCTGCTACTGTAAATATGGGTGGCTCTTGGCGAATGCCAACCGCAGAAGAACAGCAAGAACTCATCGACGAATGTACTTGGACGTGGACTACTTTGAATGACGTTAATGGCTATAACGTAGAAGGCCCTAACGGTAACTCCATCTTCCTTCCTGCTGCTGGATATCGTGGTGATGGTGATTTGTTTGTAGTAGGGGAGGACGGATTCTATTGGGCGAAATCACTTTATACGGGTCTCTCGGACTGTGCCTACCGTCTCGAGTTTAATTTGGTAAACATCTATTTGGAATGCGAGGCCAGCCGTTGTTATGGTCGTCCTGTGCGTGGGGTTTCTAAATAAAAACCTTTGTTAATTATACAAAAATGCAGAATGCTCATGGGGTCGGGGCGTTCTGCTTTTTTTGTATATACGGTGTCGGGGTTATTTCCTATCTTTGTGAGCATAGAATCGAAATGAAAAAAATGAAAATAGCCGATATAGAATTTCCGCATCAGCCACTTTTTTTGGCACCTATGGAAGACGTAACCGACCCCGCATTTCGGTTGCTGTGCAAGCGTTTTGGTGCAGATATGGTTTATACGGAGTTTGTTTCTGCAGATGCACTTATACGTAATGTGAAACGTACGGAGCAGAAACTTACATTGAATGCAGAAGAACGCCCCGTAGCTATACAGATATATGGCAAAGATGCAAAAACAATGGCCGATGCGGCTCGTATTGCAGAAAGTGTAAAGCCTGATATTATTGATATAAACTTTGGTTGTCCTGTAAAAAAAGTGGCGGGCAAGGGTGCTGGGGCAGGTTTGTTGCGCGATGTTCCTAAAATGATAGAAATAACATCGGCTGTTGTAAAAGCAGTAAATACGCCTGTTACGGTGAAAACACGTTTGGGGTGGGATGCCGATAATAAGATTATAGTTTCGCTTGCGGAGCAATTGCAAGATTGTGGCATTGCGGCACTCACTATTCAAGGTCGCACCCGAGCTCAAATGTATACGGGCGAAGCCGATTGGAGTTTGATAGGGGAGGTTAAAAACAATCCTCGTATGAAGATTCCAATAATAGGCAATGGCGATGTAACGACGCCTGAAAGAGCTAAAGAGTGCTTCGAACGATATGGTGTAGATGCCGTAATGATAGGGCGTGGCAGTATAGGTCGTCCATGGATTTTTGAGGAGATAAAGCATTTTCTTGCTACGGGCTGTCATGCAGAGCCTCATACGTTTGCATGGCAAAAAGAATTGCTCAAAATGCATATTCTTAAAAATATAGAGTGGCTTTCTGACGAACGACGAGGTATAGTTCACTCTCGTCGACATTTGGCTGTAACGCCAACGTTTAAAGGTATTGCTGGCTTTAAGCAGACGCGCATAGCAATGCTCCGTGCCGAAACGCTGAAAGATTTGTTTGAAATAATAGATGGTATAGAAATATAGGTCGATTTTTACATTGGCATCTGCTTAAAATATGCAATTGCTGTTTTTTATATCGTGTTTGGTTTTGTTGCTTTATGTAGCAATGATAATTGCTTTTTGGGTGGGATGGCAACGAATTCCAAATTTTATGCCCGAAAAAAAACTTAAACAAACACCGAGGGTTTCTTTGGTAATTTGTTGTCGCAACGAAGAACAAAA
>JAGCMZ010000081.1 GCA_017646225.1 Paludibacteraceae bacterium
AAATTATGAAAAAGAACACTATTACATCAATTATTGAGCTCGTACGCCTGCTCTTGGCCGCTCTTGCCGGATGGCTGGGCGGTGGTGGCTCTCTCTAGCTTTTAGGGGGTCGGGGGTACGCTTCGCTATCCCCTCCGCGCCATGCGGGTCGTGTTTATTTTGCTGGCCGCTTTGGGGCTCTGCCCCAAGCCCCGTGGCTGTTAAGGGCTGGCGCCTGGGCTGGGATGCTTCCCCAGCCTATTTTTTTTGAAAAAAAAATGCCCAAAAAGTTGCGTATATCAAAAAAAAGTAGTACCTTTGTGGTACCAATGAGGGTAGAAAGCTCCGCAGAGGTGCGACTTTTGAGCGTAGTTGGTGGCAAGCTGGTAGGGCTTAGCAAAGTGGCGTTGATAACCTCATCGCCACTTTCTTTTTTCCTACTTTACAAACTTTAATTAGTGAGTTATTTATCACAATGCCGATTATCGTTTAAAGGGCTTGCCGCAGCAAAATCACCTCCAAAATTTACATTTTTAAAGCCCTACATTATGAAACAAAAAACCACAATTCAAAAAATCAAAGACCTCATTGAGGAAACAAACGTATCTAGAAAAAAGGCCTTTGATGGATTTTACGAAAACTATTCTTTATTAGAAATTATTGAAGAAGAACCCCATCTTCTTGTTATCCGTGCGACGGACAATGACTGCTTCACAATTCCTAATACAATCATAAAAGCAAGTCAACGTTGGCATATTTCGTTTATGGTTTCCTATCGTTTTCTAGTTGAGGAATTTGATGGGAATATGACCTTCCCCGTCTTAGTTATGCGTTTCTAAACTCTCCCTACGCGCTGGGGCTCATGATTCCCAGCGCCAACCCCAAAATTTATTGTCATGAAGTACCAGCAAAATTCAACCCTAGTTTGTCCAAGGTTCGTTTGTGGTTTATATATGAATATGACGAGCCCACGCCGGAACATTTGCGAGCATCACGCGCGTTTCATGCAGGCATATATTCACATAGATTTGTTATTACTTGAAACCACGCGGGGCATCCTAAAAGACATCATATCATGTATTGTTAGCCATCGCGACATCTATTTGCAAGACTCCGAGTTATCCGATTGTTTGGAGTTCCTGGAGCAGACACGCGAGATATTTGGAACACCTCGCAAAGATGCCCGAAAAAAGATGCAGCTACAATGAAGGCGAAAAACGACCTACCAACTTAGCCAAAGAAAAAAAAACCTAAGTCGAATTAAGCAATCTCTAATTGATATGCAGACCAAAGACAAAGACGAGTTGCACAATGCACTCATTTCGTTTATAGTAGTATTTATTTTGTTCCTCATTTACTGCCATATTGACGCGGTAATGGGATAGTTATTAACCATTTAATTACATTCAACATTATGTTACAATCAATCATTATTGGCCATCTTGGTGCCGATGCAGTCGTAAAAGAGAGTAATGGACGTAAATTTGTATCTTTCCGCGTGGCGCATTCCGAACGATACAAGGATGCACAAGGGACGCAACACGACACGACACAATGGGTTTCGTGTGCGCTGAATGGTGACGGGGGTGGCCTCTTGCCGTACCTGGTGAAGGGTGCCCAGGTGTGTGTGATTGGTCGCACATCTAGCCGCGTTTATAGTTCACCGACACAGCGACAAATGGTTGCATCAATAGACATAAATGTGGACCGCGTGGAGCTGCTGGGAGGTACGCCCGATGTTGTGCCAGGTGTGCTTTATACTACGGATGGCAAACAAATTAACGTGTTGCGCCTTTATTCGGTGGACATTACCACGATGGAGCAGTTACACCCAACTAAGGCCCACCCCGTGGAGCTTGTTGCACGAAGCGGGAAGCGCTTCTCTTTAGATGCTGCTGGATTTATTAACCCCATAAACGTCGATAGCCATGAATGACCGCGCGTTTATGATTGCAAAAGAAAGAGCCTCCAAAGAGGTTCTTTCTTTCTTGGATGATGGTTATATTAAGCAGTTTGAAGTTTGTTTCGATGCAGAGGAAACGGCCATCATGAAATTGAGACACCACATTAACGGCAACACCATCAAAGTTCGTGTATGTGGATGCGCCTGGGAAGTTTGGAAAAACGGGAAGTTCGTTAAAAAAGAGTTTGTGTAAATGATACGATGTGTTAATCTTGATTGGCTAGAGTGCTATGTGCTGGAGGATTGCGACAACTACCCACACGACGCCCAACGATTTCAAGAGCTTGGGTACGATGTTATTGATCGTGGCTATGGTACCCGAGTTTACAAAGAGATGTTTACGATATTAGACAAAGATGGTTTGCCCATGTATGAAATTAGACGTTTGCCTGTTGGTGCCTTTAAAGATGGGGAAAGATGCGTGTTAGAACCATATTCGTGTCACATAAGGTTTGCTAATAGGCAATGTTATGCGCGTGATGCTATCAAAGGCTTGCAATCTTTTTTGGCCCAACATCGCTACACGTTTCAGCGAATTAGTCGTGTCGATATTTGCCTGGACTTTGAGCACTTTGATAGTGGAGACGACCCCCAGCGTTTTATAGATAGATACCTCGCTGGAAAGTACGCCAAGATAAATCAGTCTAATCTTAGGGCCAATGGTAAAGATATGTGGGACGGGGTGCGTTGGAACTCGTTATCTTGGGGGAGTCCTACATCTTCCGTTACCACTAAACTCTATAATAAGACGATGGAGCTGCAAGAGGTGAAAGACAAGCCATATATTAGACAAACATGGTTTGCACATGGTCTTGTAGATGATTTCATCGCAATGACAAAGACGCGCGAGGATGGCACAACGTACAAGCCAGTTATTTGGCGCCTAGAGTTCACGTTAAAAAGTGCCGTGCGTAATTGGGTGGCCTTAGAAAACAATCAGCAAGGCAAGAACAAATTCGTTTCTATACGCAACGACTTGGAACGATACGCGACTAAGGACGGGATGATGCAGGTATTTGCAAGTGTGCTTAAGCATTACTTTTTCTTTCGCTATTACGAGAGTGGTAAGACAAAGTACGAATGTGCTGAAAAGAAACTATTTAATTTCAGTCGTGAGGTTGATACTTATTACGAGATTGAGAAGCCTATGACTTCAAAGCCGATAGATGGCACAATTGGGGCACTAGAGTGCCGACTTAGCGAGTATCGCATGAAACACTTCGACAACGATTTAAGGGCCGCAATTGACGTTATTTTGGCTTATCTGCGCAAGGAACGAGTGAACTTGCATCTTGCATCGCCTTATGACGATAGCGAGAAAAAGCTACTACAAAGGTTACTCGCCTGGAGGATTAAGGAAGCGCAAACAAGCCCGCTAGAACAGACTCTCAACCAATTGCGCGTTATGCTATCATTGCCGGATGAACTCTTCTAGCACAAAAAGGCGGTTCAGTAGAACCGCCGTCGGATTTTGAAATCCGAACGACCTAAGTACTTGGCACACAAGTGGATAATAGCACCAACGCACGCGGACACACGCACACGGGCGCGCGAAGTATAGGAAAAGAAAGCGAGAGACTACACAATAAGGCTAAATGAAGCCCGTTATTATTACATGGAATATTTGATACTAGTAGTTATAATTGCGTGTGGCATCGTGCTACATGGATGGACGCGGCAACAATGGAGGCGTAGATAAAAAGACCGACAAAGACGCAACGAGATAATAGAATGCTCGTTGCGTCTTTTTTTGTTCCCAACTTGCCTACGGGCTCCCAACTTGCCTACGGGCTCCCAACTTGCCTACGGGCTCCCAAC
>JAGCMZ010000082.1 GCA_017646225.1 Paludibacteraceae bacterium
TAAAAAATGAGTTGGCGATGCTCAAAGCACAACAAAGCGCACTCATTGGCCTGTGTGATTCTGCGCAACTGGCAGCGGTCGATTCTACCTATTGGCAACCTTATCAGTACATTTCGGCTCACATTGTTCAGCATTCCATCAGTAAATCTCAAAATTACATAACCCTTGATAAAGGCACGGTCGACGGAATTATGCCCGATATGGGTGTTGTTTCGTCAGAAGGGGTGGTAGGCATTGTAAAATCGGCCTCGCAGCATTATTCCATGGTGATTCCCGTTATCAATGTTCAATCGCGTATTAGTTGCAGGCTCGATTCGTCTAAAAACTTTGGTTCGTTGGTATGGAATGCAGGCGATTATCGATACGCCATTTTGCAAGAAGTGCCCGGACACGTAAAAGTTAAGGTAGGCGAAAACGTAAGTACCAGCGGTTTTTCGGCTATTTTCCCCAGTGGTATTCCTGTGGGCAAGGTGGCAGATGTATCGCTCATCGAAGAAAATCAGTTTTTAGAAATTAAGGTTCAATTATCGGTCGATTTTGGCAAATTATCGGAGGTACACGTTATCCAATTTGCAGGAATGGACGAATTTAATGCATTGCAATAAGATGCGACATGTATTGCCTTACATAGCACGTTTTGTTATACTCCTATTTTTGCAGGTGTTGTTGTTCAATAACATCGACTTTTTGGGGTATGTAAGTCCGCACATTTACCTTATCTTCTTTTTAGGACTTCCCTTTTCTTTCAAAACATCGTACAGCATGTTGTTGGGCTTTTTGATGGGCCTAATTATTGATATTTTCTCCAATACCATGGGCGTGCATACTTTTGCCTGCGTGCTGTTGTGTTATGTTAGAAAAAGCTGGATGGGTTTGTTGTTTACCAACCTAAATGCGCAACAAGAAGGCCTTACTCCACAGCGTGTGGGCTGGTTAGACTACACCAAATACATTGTAGGTCTTATTTTGTTGCACCACACTACTATTTACATGCTAGAGGCATTTACCTTTTTTGCCTTTGGTTACACGTTGCTGCGTATTGTTCTGAATACGTTCTTTACTACTCTTTTAATTCTTTGTTACGAATACATCCAATCTAGGTAATGCAGTACAAACGCAAACATCAAGATTCACGCTCGCGCCAGATAGTTATGGTAATCCTGGTACTGGTGGTGGCTGTTTTGTTTGTTGTTCGCTTGTTTGCCTTGCAAGTATTGGACGATACATACAAAGGAAGCGCCGACAGCAATGCCTTCTTACGCAAAACGGTGTATCCTTCGCGCGGTCTGATTTACGATAGACATGGCAAACTTATGGTATCGAACCAACCTGTGTACGATGTCATGTTGGTTGTGCGCGAGATGGTAGACTTTGATACCCTGTCATTTTGCGAGGTGATGAACATTACCCGTGTCGATTTTGAACAACGGATGGAGGACATCAAGAACCGTCGAAAAAATCCAGGTTATTCACGCTACACGCCGCAGGTGTTTGCTCCTCAAATATCGTACGAGGATTACGGCCAACTACAAGAAAAACTGTTCCGCTTTCCAGGGGTATTTGTACAACAACGTGTAGCAAGGGAATATACCCTACCTTGTGCTGCCTTGCAAATTGGTTCGTTGGGCGAGGTATCGCAAAAGCAATTGGATGCAGATGCCTACTACAAACGAGGCGACCACATGGGACAATCGGGCATTGAAAAACAATACGAAAACGAGTTGAGGGGTACCAAAGGGGTAGAGGTGTTGTTGCGCGATGCACACGGCAGAATAAAAGGAAAATACAACGATGGAGCCAACGATATTGCCCCTATAGCTGGTAAAAACCTAACCCTTGGATTGGACATGGAGTTGCAAGCGTATGGCGAAAAGTTGATGCAAGGAAAAATGGGTAGTATTGTTGCCATTGAGCCAAAAACGGGCGAAATCTTGGCCATGGTATCGGCACCCTCTTTCAATCCCGAATTGTTGGTAGGGCGTGAGCGTTCTAAAAACTATGCCAAATTGGCCAACGATAAGAAAAAACCTTTGTTTAACCGCCCTGTTATGGCGCAGTACCCTCCTGGGTCTACCTTTAAGTTGGTGCAAGCGCTTATTATGCAGCAAGAAGGTATTTTTACGCGCAATACTTTGTTGCCATGCAAACAAGGCTATTACTATACAAAAACCCGCAAAGTGGGTTGTCACCATCACAAATCGCCCATCGATTTGCCTACCTCTATCGAAACATCGTGCAATGCCTACTACTGTTACGGATTGCATTATATGTTTGATGAACGCTTAGAAAAATATGGTTCTATACAGGGTGCTTACAACGTGTGGCGCGATTATGTTTTTGGTATGGGATTTGGCGACGAATTGGGCATTGATTACCCTGGCGAAAAGGGCGGGGTAGTGTACCGTAGCAAAACATACGATAAAATTTATGGCAAAAGAGGTTGGAAATCGGCCACCATTATTTCTATTGCCATTGGGCAAGGCGAGATATTGGCTACTCCTTTGCAGATTGCCAACTTGGCTGCTTTTATTGCCAACAGGGGTTACTTTTATACGCCTCATTTGGTAAAATCGATAGAAGGAGATAGCATTCAATCTGCTTATCGTACCATGAATAAATTGGACATTAAGGATAAGTATTTTGATGTGGTGATAGAGGGCATGCATCGTGCCGTATTGAAAGGAACGGCGCGTTATGGTCAAATTCCAGGGGTAGAATTTTGTGGAAAGACAGGTACGGCTCAAAACCCTCACGGCGATGACCACTCTATTTTTATGGCTTTTGCTCCCAAGGACGATCCGCAAATTGCCATTTCGGTGTATGTAGAAAATTCGGGTTTTGGTGCCACCTGGGCGGTTCCTATTGCCAGTTTGATGATTGAAAAGTACTTGCACAGAAGCATAGACCCCAGCAGGTTAGAAATAGAAAAACGCATGATAGAAAAATCGTTTTATTAGTGGGTTGTTTAGCTTGGGCACTTCGACAAGCTCAGTGACCAAGCTAAATCACCGCATCACCATTAAATATGAGACAACGCGATAACATACTTCAAAAAATAGACTGGCTAACCGTTGGTTTGTACCTAGGGTTGGTGGTTTTTGGCTGGTTTACCATCTTTGCAGCTAGCTACGATTTTGACAATACTCAGCTATTCGATTTTTCGATGAACCACGGCAAGCAACTTATTTGGATGGCTTGTGCCTTGGTGGTAGCGGTAGTGGTAATGTTGGTGGATAGTAAGTTCTATAACAACATTGCTTATGTGTTCTATACCCTGATGATTCTGTTGCTGATACTCACTATTTTTATTGCCCCGGATATCAAAGGGTCGCACTCGTGGTTGCGTTTTGGCTCTTTCCAGATACAGCCTGCCGAATTTGCCAAGTATGCCACCTTGTTGTGCCTGGCTAAATTTATGAGTTCGTATCAGTTTACCCTGGCCAATTCTCGCAACATGATGATTGCGCTGGGCATTATCTTTTTGCCATCGGTCATTATTATTGCCCAATCGGAAACGGGGTCGGCTTTGGTCTTTGTTTCTTTGCTGTTGGTGTTGTTTAGAGAAGGCATGAACGGCATTGTTTTGGTGTTGGGAGCGTTGGCAATTTTGTTCTTTATATTGGTATTACGGTACAATAATCTGCCTGATATGGTAGGTGTATCCAGCGAATTGCCTGGTTTTATTATTACCTTTTCGATAGCCTTGGTGGTGGCAACAGTGTTTGTTCACTTGTATACGCGCGATAAGTTTTACGTAAGACTGATGCTGGGTGTCAATCTTGGATTATGGGTAGTGGGTGTTGTGTTGCATCTTTTTTATCCCTTTATTTTGTACACGTGGGTGTCTTACGTTTGTATGGCAGTTACCATTGTGATGCTTATTGCTCGTACATACGTGGTAAGGCGAAAAGCCTACCTAGTAGTAGCCTTCTTTTTGATGGGTACCGTAGGGTTGGCCTTGACGGCAGACTATGCTTTCAATAAGGTATTGGCGCCTCACCAACAAATTCGTATTAAGATAGTATTGGGCTTGGAAGACGACCCACAAGGGGCGGGTTATAATGTTCGTCAGTCGCAAATTGCCATTGGATCGGGAGGTGTATTGGGCAAAGGATATTTGAACGGCACACAAACCAAATTAAGTTACGTACCCGAACAAGATACCGACTTTATTTTCTGCACCATTGGCGAGGAACACGGTTTTTTGGGTTCGGTGCTATTTATTGGGTTGTATGCCTTTTTTATGGTGCGACTCATTTACTTGGCCGAAAGGCAACGGTCTGCTTTTTCGAGGATATATGGCTACGGACTGGTGAGTATCTTTTTGTTTCACTTTTTTATCAATTTAGGAATGGTAACGGGCATGACGCCGGTTATTGGTATTCCGCTTCCGTTTATTAGTTATGGTGGCTCGTCGCTGTGGGGCTTTACCATCATGCTCTTTACGTTTATTCGTTTAGATGCCAATAGAATGGAGGTTTTACAACACGCTTAGTTTTATGCAGTACAAGATGATTGCCCTCGACATCGATGGCACCTTGGCGAACAGCCAAAAAGAAATATCACAAAAAAACATAGATACCCTAGTCGAGGCGGTTCGCCAAGGTGCGCAGATAGCACTGGTATCGGGACGCCCTACCTTTGGCATAGAGCCCACCGCAAAAACCTTGGGTATGGACAAAATAGGCGGTTATATTTTATCGTTTAATGGCGCTAAAATCATCAACTATGCCACCCAAGAGGTATTGTATCAAAATGTCCTAAGTGCCCAAGAAGTGGCAGCTATTTGCGAGCAAGCAGCCTTGTTGGATGTACCCGCCATTACCTATAGCAACGAGGCGCTTTATACTACATCTGCGCAAAGCATTTACGTTCAAAAAGAAGCCACCATCAATAAAATGCCTGTGGTAGAAGTACCTGATTTGGCACAGGCCACTACCTTTCAAACTCCCAAATGTTTGTTGGTAGACGACCCCGAAAAATTGGTAAAAGTAGAGGCGCTGATGAAAGAGAAATTTCCTAATTTGAGCATTTATCGTTCCGAACCTTACTTTTTGGAAATCATGCCCCAGGGAATTGACAAAGCCTTTTCGTTAGGAATCTTATTGGAGCAACAAGGTTTAACCGCCCAAAACTTGCTATCGTGCGGCGATGGTTTTAACGATTTGTCGATGATTCAGTATGCAGGTATGGGCGTTGCTATGCAGAATGCCCAAGAGGTGGTAAAGGCGGCAGCTAACTATGTATCGCCCTATACCAACGACGAAGACGCCGTGGCACTTGCCATTGAAAAATTTGTGCTAAATAGGTAAGAATTATTTTTTACGATCTGCCACCAACGTAATGTATTGTTCTATCGATCTACGTGTTGGTGTATCCTCAAAGTCTTGCAAGCATTGCAAGGCTTTTTCTTTGTAGTAAGCAATTTTTTGCTGGGTATATTCCATGCCTCCTTTTTCAACCACCCATTGTTGAATTTTTGCAATTTCTTTGTTTTGGAAAGCCGTTAGAATCTCTGCTTTATCTGCTTCGTTTGCTCTTTCGTAAAGGTACAATAAAGGCATGGTCATTTTGCCTTCTTGAATATCGTTACCAACGGGTTTACCAATGTGTCCCCCTTCTTGGTAATCAAAAACATCGTCTTTTAATTGGAAGCAGATGCCAAGGTATTCGCTCATTTCTATCAAGCGTTCGGCACTTTTGTCGATGGTTAATTGGGTAGAAAGAACCCCCAAACGTGCACAAGTAGCAAATAAAACCGCCGTTTTGCGCTTAATAACGTTGATGTAGTAATTTTCGTTGTAGATGGCTTCTTTGCTGCCCGATAGTTGCAACAGTTCTCCGTCTACCAATGTTCTGCCCATAGAGGCAATGGCATCAATGATGTGGATGTTTTGGGTTTTGCTTGCTTCTAGCAAAGCAGACGATAAAAAGTAATCGCCACCCAAAACAGACGCTTTGCTTTTGAATCGTTTCAACAACGAAGGTTTGCCCCTGCGCTCGTCCGATTCGTCAATTACGTCGTCGTGAATAAGGCTGGCAACGTGTAGTAGCTCTACAGCAACAGCAGCATGGATGGTAGTAGGATTAATTTCTCCGTACAACTGTGCGCACAACAATACCAACAAAGGACGCATTTGTTTGCCCGATGACTCGTTAACGTGGGCCACCATTTGTTGCAACAAACTATTGTCGCTCAATAGGGCAGCTTGGTATGCTTCTTTGAACTGAACAATTTGTTCTGCTACGGGTTGACTTATTTGTTGTAGTGCTTGTTTCATCCCAACTAAAATTACACAAAAGTAATAAAAATTTATAGAAAACGTTAGAATTTACTTACCTTTGTATCATTATGAAGCGTATTTGTGCATTAACCATGGCCCGTAACGATGCCTTTTTTCTAAAAAAATGGATATCGTACTACAGTGAGCAATTGGGCGAAGAAAATTTGTATGTATTCTTAGATGGTGAAGACCAGTCGTTGCCTTACGATACCGGTAAGGTAAATGTTGTGGTGCGTAAACGCGTGTCGCAAGAGGTAACCGTGGCAGACCGTACCCGTATTGGTTTTTTGAATGAACAAGCGCACCTGTTGTTGCAACGTTACGATTTGGTTATTGGTAGCGATGCCGACGAACTATTGGTAGTAGACCCTAAAGTAGGCGAAACGTTGGTAGAATACTTGAGCCATGCCAAGTGCAATCCATGTATATCTGGTTTAGGCATTGATGTGGGTCATCACTTAAAAGAAGAGCAACCCATAGACGATACCAAACCCTTTTTAAGCCAACGCAAGTATGCGCTCATGGACTCGCAATACACCAAACCCGTGGTGGTTTCTAAACCCGTAAGATGGGGTGCTGGATTTCACCGTGTTAAGATGCACAACTACCGCATCGATAAAAACCTGTACCTTTTCCATTTTGGTTCGGTGGATGAGCAAATTTACCACGCTAAATTCAACGACCAAGAACGCATCAAAGAGGGTTGGACTACCCACATGAACCAACGATACCGTACCATTCGTTTGGTAACCGAGAAAAAAGCGTTGGATGGCGATAAATACTTGCCCATTGCCCGCTTTTTGCAAACTTTGATACGCCATCCTTTTATGTGGCGTCGCCCTTACATGTACTTCTGGAAAATGATTATCCGCATTCCTTCACGTTTTTCGTCGGTAGTATGAAAAAAATTGCGGCACTCACCATGGCTCGAAACGAGTCTTATTTTCTGGCCAAATGGTTGGAATACTATGGTGCGCAGTTAGGCGAAGATAATTTATACGTTTTTTTGGATGGCGAAGACCAACCCTTGCCACCCAATACCCAGGCGCACGTGCAACGATGCCCTAAGATAGAGGCCAAACGTACGGCATTTGATAAGGTACGCATGGCGTTTCTTTCTGAGCAGGCTGCGCTGTTGTTTCAGCAAGGTTATGAGGTGGTGATAGGTTGCGATACCGACGAGTTTTTGGTGATAGATCCTAATTGCCATACCTCGTTAGCCGCTTATTTGAGTCAGGTAGCATTGCCCGGTTCGTTATCAGGACTAGGGGTGGATGTGGGTCAGCATTTAACCCAAGAAACGGCTATCGATTGGACCCAGCCTTTTTTGCAACAACGTTCGTATGCATTGTTATCAACTCGTTATACCAAACCCGTTATTTTGGGTAAACCCTTGCGTTGGGGTTCGGGTTTTCATCGTGTAAAAGGCAACAATTTCCACATCGATCCTAACCTTTATGTGTTCCACTTTGGTGGTTTCGATAAGGCTTATTTGGAATCCAAATACACCGATAAAGAGCGCATGCAGGCGGGATGGGAAGCCCACATTGGCAGGCGATTAAAAACCAGCCAATTGGTAACCCAGAAAACACCCGTTGCAGCCGATAAAGTAATGAACCGTGTTAGGACTATGCAAACCTACTTGCGCAAACCCTTTGCTTGGAACAAACCCAGCATGATGGGATTCAAATGCGTTATAACCCTTCCAGAACGCTTCAAGCATATTTTGTAATGAGAGTAGTTTTTTTAATCAAAGCCTTGGATAACATTGGTGGTACCGAAAGGGTGACCATTCAAATAGCCAACGAACTGAGCTTGCGCAAGCACGATGTGCACATTGTATCGTTGGTAGGCAACCAAAAGCCATTTTTTACGGTATTGCCTATGGTGCAGCTCCATTATATCCACAAAGGTTCCGATAACAGCATTTTCCCTTATCGCGATTTGCGCAGGCATTATCGACTAAAAAAGTGCTTTGCTCAAATTATGCCCGATGTAATTGTTGTGGTAGATGCCTCCAGAGCTACCTTTAAAATTCCTGCTTGTCGCCCTTATACCACTATTTATTGGGAGCATTTTAATACCTTAATGAAGAGCAAGCGCATGCAAGAGCTATCGCGCAAGCTGGCGGTTAAATACGGCGATTGTGTGGTAACCCTTACCGAAGAGGATGCCCAATCGTATCGACAAAAATACCATACCGATAAGGTACAATGCATTCACAATCCTATTACCATTGATGTGCCTGCATACGTAGCGCCTACCGCGCACCAGATAGTGGCTGTGGGTAGGTATACAGCCCAAAAGGGGTTTGACTGGCTGTTGCAGGCCTGGAATTTGGTGCAAGATAAGGCCGATTGGAAACTCTTGATTGTGGGCAAAGGAAAACACACCAAGCGCTTGCAAGATTACATACAGCAACATAATTTAGGCAATTCTGTGCAACTATTGCCTCCTACCAATAACATTCAGCAACTGTTTGCTTCGTGCAGTATTTATGCCCTTTCGTCGCGATTTGAAGGATTGCCATTGGTGTTGATAGAGGCGGCAGCCTGTGGTTTGCCTGCTGCGGCTTTTGCCTGTCAAACGGGTCCGTCGGAAATTATAGAACACCAACAGTCGGGGCTTTTGGTGCCAACAGGCGATGTGGCAGCCTTGGCCAATGCGCTACAAACCTTAATGAGCAACGATGCGTTGCGCTTGCAATATTCGCAGCATGCCTATCAATACGTGAACCAAAAATTTGCCGTAAGTACCATTGTTGAGCAATGGGAAACCTTGTTTAAACAATTAAAGCAACAATAAGATGAAGGTAAGTGTATTAATGCCCACCTATAACCACGAACCGTTTATTGCACAAGCAATAGAAAGTTTTTTGGCACAGCAAACATCGTTCGCAATAGAATTGTTGATTAACGACGATTGTTCTACCGATAATACCTGCGCCATTGCCATGGAGTATGCGGCAAAAGATGCACGTGTAAAGGTGTTCAAACAAGAGCAAAACCAGGGTTTGCTTAACAACTATAAATTTCTTCTAAACCAGGCAAAAGGTGAGTATTTGGCAGTTTTGGAGAGCGATGATTATTGGATTGATGAGCAAAAATTGCAAAAACAGGTAGATTACTTGGATGCACATCCTACTTGTCATTTGTCTTTTTCGAGTGTGCTACACTTAAAAAGAGGTCAGTTTATTCCCAATATTGATGCCTCTTATTTATTTAATACACCTGGCAAAACGCCTTACGACCATATCTTGTACCGTAACATTATTTTTTCGCCCACGGTATGTTTTAGACGCAGTGCGTACAACCAGTATTGCAACATCGACGATTACATAGAGCGTCAGTTTACTACCTTCGATTATCCTGTTTGGTTGTCGTTGTTAGCCAACGGCGATGTGCATTATTTGCCCGAGCATACGGCTGTTTATCGTGTATCAGGTACATCGATTAGCAACAACAAGAGCCTAAAAAAGAAAATTCATTTTGCAAAGTCGGTCAATTTTGATATCCGCAAGTACATCATCGACCGATACGGAAGTGGTTGTTTTTCGGCGTTTGATATCCGCATGCGCCAAGCCGTTATTTTGTCAAGATGTGCCTGGCAACTAAAAATGCCTTTACACGCTGCCTACTATTTCTTTGGTACTGTGCTTGGCATAGTACATGGTAAATAAAAGGTATATACCAAAGGCCAAATCGCCGTACGACCCCCTAATTACCTCGGTCTGCATTTGAATAATCACCAGTATCCAGCAGGCAATAATAAGCAAATCGCTTTTGTTTTTTATGCCATAGTACACCGGAAGCAGCAAGATGCACCCCATACATATTAACCCAAAGATGCCAAATTCCATGGTGCTTTGTAGTAGTTGGTTGTGTGGGTGAGCCCCCATGACATCTTCGTGAACACATGAGTAAATCAAGAATCTATCTTTTCGAACCGTAGGCGATGCTATAAAAGCATTGGTAATGTAGGTAATGTTGGTAGAGGCACCTACACCGGTTAACGGATGCTCTTTCAATAGGGCAACAGATTCGGACCAAATGTCGTAACGCGTATCTTGGTTGGTCTCTATGTTGCGTTTCACTTTATGATTATTCAGCAAGATGGCACCCCCTAATATACCGCAAACAAGGAGCACGCCAATGGTCGCCTTTTTGTGCCTTTCGCCCAATAGGTAATAGATTCCCATAACAATGAGCAGATTGCACGCAGCAAAACCAATTCTGGCATCAGAAATGGCAATGGCCACATAAAATAGCGCCACCAATAGCAACCATGCGTACTTAAGTTTGGTTTTTTGTGTTTTTATCAACCAAAAGCAAGCCGCTATGGCAATGTTCAGGTACATGTTAAACGCCATGTGCGCATGTATGTAGGTATGGCGTACCATAATAAGGTGTCGCTTCCAGTTGGATCCTACTGCGGGCGGATGGATGTGCGAGAGGTACAAGGTATAAAGAAGCAACCCTATGGAAACAATAATGCAGGTGTAAGCTACGTATTTGATTTTCGGAACGCGTGTACCCAATATCCCTAAAATACCAAACACCAAAAACGACAACCTGCTTTCTATAAACAA
>JAGCMZ010000083.1 GCA_017646225.1 Paludibacteraceae bacterium
CATATACCGCATCTTGGTGTTCGGTGGTTGGCAATCCAAAATGACTGCGAATGGAATACGGAATATAGGTATTGATACTATCTTTTTTAGGATAAATACCTTCGTTAAACGATGCAATAATGAGACGATTAAAATCCAAACAACGGGTCTCTAGCATACCCATCATTTGAAGGCCGTGTATGGGTTCTCCAACAAACGACAAGGTAACATTCATCAACAGTTTTCGGATCAATAGCAGCAGGGTAGTTGGTTTTAGCTCGATGTCGCTATTGGCTTGCAACAAACCTTGCAATCGTACCAAAGTAAGGCGTGCTTCTTCTACCAATTCTTTATCCAAATTGTTGATATCGGTTAGTTTACAAAGCAATGCTTCCACTTGTTCCAACCACTTTGTGCTGTCCACTTTAGAAAAGATGAAGGCAAAATCGTCCGATGCTGCTTGCAATAAGGAAGGTTGAACGCGCAATTGTTGATGAACTAGCGGGTTCAACTCGTTCAAAGTGGTTGCGTACATTTTTTTGATGTACGGATGATTCAGAATTGCTTCAACATGGGTGTGGTAAAATCCGTCTTCGTTGCTGGTAATTTGCAACAACAAATAATCGTCTATGAGTTTGCGAACCGATGTTTGTTTTAAGGGATAGCCCATAGTGATGTTTACCGCTGCATCTTGTGGCATGGCGTAAAGCATAGGGATGAGCAATTGCTCGTTGGCCAAAATCACTGCCGTAGAAGTGGGGTTTTGTACATTGTCTTTCAATAATTGGGCTACGTATTTGGTTTGTCCAATAGACGAGGGTACCGATACCATGTTAATGGTAGGAGTGGACAATGGTTCTAAGTGCAAAGTGTGTTTGGAGGGGAAGTTTTTTACATTGTCCTCCATAAAATAATGCGCTTTGTTTTTAGCGTCGTTGATGTATTCCGATTGATAGTCCCAATAAAAATCGGCTATATTTTGCTCTTGTAAGCGTTTAAATAACAGTCTTGTAGCACCATCTAATGCATTGAACCCCACAAAAACTACTTCGTCGCAGGCGGGTAGCGATAAATGGGGCAATTGGCAGGCTATGCGATGTTGCATACCATCGTAGGTTAGTTTTTCTGCCAATAATTCCTCGGAGAATTTTTTGTATAATTGGTATAACTTGCTCCAAATTTCGCCTGTTTGCGATTGGAATTCTTTATCGCTTTTGCTAATATAACCCAAATACGTTTCCAGCGCCGCTTTTTGCTCTTGGGTAAGGTATGAGGTATCGTCTAGTTGTTTTAGATCGGCTAAATTGGTAAAAAGGTGTTGGGCATTTACCAAGTAATTGTCGATATCGTTAAAGTCTTTGAGTATAATTTCGCCAAAGCTCATAAACGAATCGAACGATTCGTTGCTTCCGGTAATGCATTTATAGTTTCGGTATAGACGGAATAGCAAACCCAATTTGTCTTCGCTTTCGTATTCGGGAGTGAGTAAACGAAAGAAATCTGAAATTGTATAACAAGCTGGTGCAAAGAACGTTTCTTCTGCTATTTCTAGCAGGTATTGTTGAAAAAACACGCTAGCACGTCGGCTTGGAAAAACAAACAAGGTTTGTTCTATGTTGGTTCCTTTTTCTTGGTAAAAGAGTTGGGCAACTTGTTGTAGAAAGGGTTTCATGTAGACTGTATTGCAATAAAGCAAAAATACAAAATTTTATGTATTTTTGTGCCA
>JAGCMZ010000084.1 GCA_017646225.1 Paludibacteraceae bacterium
CACCATGAGGCAATCGCTTGGTTTGCGACTGCAAAGGTAATACAAATTTCCTAACTCCAAAAATTTTTGCCAGAAAATTTACCTTTGCATGTAAGTTTTTTTTGATGAATCGACGAATCGACGAATCGAAAATCCTCCCTGAATATATTTTAAAGGTTGAATTTCAAGGCTTGCGCAGCCCGAAAAACCGGAGTTTACTTGGCGTAATTCTGCGATTAAGCGAGGGGAGAATAAGTTTACATATTATCCCGAGCATGAGCAGAATCGCTGTAAGCAAATGAGGATTTTGAGGGCAAGCGTAACGCAGAAATTCGCCTTTAAAATTATTCCGAGAATGTAATTAGGAAATAGTTCTTCTTACCTTTTTGCACCAACAAATACTTATCGTTAAGCAACATATCGGCCGATAGAATGGCTTCGGTATCGGTACATTTTTCTTTGTTAACGGCAAAACCACCGTTTTGGATAAGTTTACGCATTTCGCCTTTAGAAGCAAACACCGCTGCTTTTTCGGTCAAAAGATCCATTAGTTTGCAGCCTACAGCCTCTTTGCTCACTTCAAATTGAGGCACGCCATCGAACACCGCCAACAAGGTAGCTTCGTCTAATTTTTTAAGCGATTCTGAGGTAGCGTTACCAAACAAGATGTTAGAGGCTTCTACGGCCATTTCGTAGTCTTGTTCAGAGTGTACCATGATGGTAATTTCTTTTGCCAAACGTTTTTGCAATAGACGCAAATGAGGAGCCGCTGTGTGTTCTGCAACTAAGTTTTCTACTTCTTCTTTGCTCAAGAAGGTAAAGATTTTGATGTATTTTTCGGCATCGGCATCGCTTACGTTCAACCAGAATTGGTAGAATTTGTAAGGAGTGGTATAGTTGCGCGACAACCATACGTTACCGCTTTCGGTTTTGCCAAATTTACCACCATCGGCTTTGGTAATCAATGGGCAAGTAAGCGCAAAAGCTTCGCCACCTAGTTTACGACGAATAAGTTCTGAACCGGTTGTAATGTTACCCCATTGGTCTGAACCACCTAGTTGCAAACGGCAGTTTTTGGTTTCGTATAGGTGCATAAAGTCGTAACCTTGCACCAATTGATAGGTAAACTCGGTAAACGACATACCTACGCTCGATTCGGCAGAAAGACGTTTTTTAACCGAATCTTTGGCCATCATGTAGTTTACAGTGATGTGTTTGCCAATATCGCGGATAAACGCCAAGAAAGAAAATTCTTTCATCCAGTCGTAGTTGTTCACCATTTCGGCTGCGTTGGGCGCATCGCTATCAAAATCTAAGAATTTAGACAATTGTTCTTTGATACAAGCTTGGTTGTGACGAAGGGTTGCCTCGTCTAGCAAGTTACGTTCGGCACTTTTGCCCGATGGGTCGCCAATCATACCGGTAGCACCGCCTACCAACGCCAAGGGCTTGTGGCCACAACGTTGAAAATGGCGCAACATCATTACCCCTACCAAGTGACCAATGTGCAACGAGTCGGCAGTAGGGTCAATACCTAGGTAAGCCGTGGTCATTTCTTTGGCCAATTGTTCTTCGGTTCCAGGCACCATGGAGTGGATCATACCCCTCCAGGTTAGTTCTTCAATAAAATCCATTATCGTTTTGCTTTAAAAAAATCTTTCATCAATTGGGCGCACTCTTGTTGCATTACGCCCGATACTACTTCGGTTTTGGGATGAAGCGAAGTGGGGGCTTTTACTGTAAAGCCGTATTTCTCTTCGCTGGCACCGTACACCAAGCGGGCTATTTTGGCCCAATACATCGCTCCTGCGCACATTACGCAAGGTTCTACGGTTACATACACCGTGCAATCGGGCAAATATTTGGCTCCTAAATCGCTCATAGCAGCCGTTATGGCTATCATTTCGGCGTGCGCTGTGGCATCGTTTAGGGTCTCGGTTAGGTTATGACCACGACCAATGATTTTTCCACCTGCCACTACCACAGCACCAATGGGCACCTCGTCGGCATCAAACGCCTTTTGGGCCTCTAGCAGGGCTTGCTTCATAAACAAAATATCGTCTGTCATACTAATCAAATAAGGTAGGCGCGTCTTCGTCAAACTGCTTTAGAATGGCCCTAATAAGGGTTTCTCTATAAAAACGCGACTTATTTTGTACACGATAGCGTTTTACATAGCGGTTTACGGCATCCATCTCCTTGTCGTTCAGCAAGAAACTGATGCGATGGGTACGCACCATTTTATCGCGAACGGGTAATTTTATTTTGGACGATTTTTTTGCCATAAACCTTGTACTATCGCTTATTTTTTATCTTTTTCTGAACTTTCGCCCAACGAACAAGCCGCCAAACAAGTTACCGCCAATCCCAACAAATAAACAGCTTCGTTTACCGCTATTTTTTCCATGCCCAACAAGGTTACCGTTCCTAGTCCCAAGCCCAACGCTACACATCTAAAGATAAGCAAAGGTAACTTTTTATCTATTTTCATAATTCAATAAGGAATTGATAGTTAGTGGTGGCAAAAGTACGTATTTTTTTGCACAAATACAATTATTGACTAATCGGTGAATCACCGTTTAAGCGATTCAATGCTCGGCAAACGCTCCCGGTCGGGATTTACACATACAAAAACTACAAAATGTGAACTCGCTTCGCTCAAACAACACATTTTGCTTAACGTTTTTGCACATATAAATCTATTTCCGACCTCCGCTAACGGCACTCGCATTTGAATCGCCTAAACGACTAAACGCCTAAACGCATCATCGCTTGCGATGCGACTTTAATCAAACTTAATCGCTTTTGCGGGGCTAATCTTGGCAATAATGTGCGAGGGTAGCAGCATCATACAAAGCGTAATGATGGCAACGCCTACGTTCAATGCCAACCACGCCCATGCGTGTAGTTCAATGGGAACGGTATCTACAAAGTAAATAGAAGGATCCAAACTGATAACGCTCCATTGGTGTTGGATAAAACAAATGGCAAGACCTATTACATTGCCCCATAACATGCCTTTGCCAATCAAAAACAACGATTGGTACAAGAAAACCTTTCGAATGGTCCAGTTGTTGGCCCCCAATGCTTTTAGCGTGCCAATCATGGCCGTCTTCTCTAAAATCAAGATTAACAAACCCGAAATCATGGTAAATCCGGCTACAGCCATCATTAGGGTTAAAATCACCACCATGTTCATGTCCAAAAGCGCTAGCCAGTTAAAAATCTGGGGTTGCAATTCCATGGCGGTGCGAATGTAGTAAGGATTGTCGTATCCCTCTCCGTAAGTGTGCGATGTTAGTTGAAACAATTCGTAGCCCGTATCTTCTAAAAGGGAGATGTCTTTTACGCCCATTTCAACGCCACTCACTTGTGTATCGTTCCAACCGTTTAGCTGCCTTATGTGTTGTAAGTCGCCTATAATAAACAGTTTGTCAAATTCAACCAATCCGGTTTCGTAAATGCCCGATATATTGAATTGGCGTACACGAACGTTGTTTTGAATAAAGTAGGCCAGTAGTTTATCGCCTACGTTTAGGTGTAAATCGTTGGCAGTTTTGCGCGATACAATCACTTGGTTGCAAACAGCGGTGTCGGTAATGGCAGGCAGGGTGCCTTCTTGTAGGTTAGCGGCAAAAAAGTCCCAATTGTAGTGGCTGTCAACGCCTTTTAATACAATGCCCTGAAAGTTGTCGGGTGTTTTTAAAATAGCCGGTTTAACAGCGTAAGGTTGGGCGTATGCCACATTCTGAACCCTTCTAAATAGGTTTAGGGTGCTATCGTTTATAGCAATAGGAGGTAATTCGTACGTTTTGTTGTTAGTAAGGGCAGTTACTTGAATGTGCGAACCAAAACCAAATACCTTGCGGCTTACCTCGTTTTTAAAACCTGTAACCACAGCAATGGCTACTAGCATTACCGCCAAACCCAATGCAATGCCAATGATGGCAATGCGAATGGCTGGTTTTGCTACGTTTTTACCTTTTTTTTCAGTGGGTTGAAAATGGATACGACGTGCTATAAAATGGGCAAGGCTCATTATACCGTGGTTCTGCCTGGATAAACCTCTAATGCTTTACGCAACACAAACAAGGCTTTGGCAAGGTCTTCTTTTTTCAGTACGTATGCCAAACGAACTTCGTTTCTACCTACGTTGTTCATGGTATAGAAACCCGATGCAGGAGCCATCATTACCGTTTGTCCTTCGTATTCAAAGTCGCTCAATAGCCAAGCGCAGAACTTGTCGCTGTCGTCAATGGGCAGTCTGGCTACGGTATAGAAAGCTCCCATAGGAATAGGAGAGTATACGCCTGGAATGCGGTTCAAACCGTCAATCAAGTATTTACGACGTTCTACGTACTCGTTGTACATTTCAAGCATGTATTCTTCTTCGGTATCAATCGATGCTTCGGCAGCAATCTGACCTACCAACGGAGGACTTAAACGTGCTTGGCAGAACTTCATAACGCTTTCTTTCACTTCTTTGTTTTTGCACACCAACGCACCAATACGGATACCGCATTCGCTGTAACGTTTCGAAACCGAGTCGAACAATACCACGTTTTCTTCGATGCCTTTTAGGTGGAAAGCCGAAATATAAGGAGCGCCTGTGTAGCAGAATTCGCGGTAAACCTCGTCAGAGAACAAATACAAGTCGTATTTTTTTACCAAATCGCGAATTTTGTTCATCTCCTCTTTGGTGTACAAATAACCAGTAGGGTTGTTAGGGTTGCAAATTAGAATCCCTTTGGTTTTTGGAGTAATCAGTTCTTCAAATTTTTCGATAGGAGGCAATGCAAAACCATCTTCGATGCTCGATACAATGGGTTTGATAACTGCTCCAGCACTAATAGCAAACGCAGTGTAGTTGGCGTAAGCAGGTTCGGGTACGATGATTTCGTCACCTGGGTCTAAACAAGCCATAAAAGCAAAGTTTACGGCTTCAGAACCGCCTGTGGTAACAATAATATCGTTTTCGTCTACCTCAATTTTGAATCGTTTGTAGTATTCGGCCAATTTTAAGCGCAACGATTTGTAACCGTTACTTGGGCTGTATTCCAAAATTTCGCGGTCGATGTTGCGAATCGCTCGTAACGCCACTTCGGGGGTTTTCAAGTCGGGTTGGCCAATGTTCAAATGGTACACTTTAATCCCACGTTCTTTGGCTTGATCTGCCAAAGGAACCAGTTTCCGAATGGGCGATTGCGGCATTTGTTGGCCGCGAAGCGATGTTTTAGGCATAAAAAGTATCTATTAAGTCAAATTTAAGGCACAAAAATAAAAAAAATAATTCAAATTTGAAATAGCCTTCCCTGAAAAGCGCCTCTTTCTTTTATGCGGGCTTCCAGGCGGTGTACAAATTCGTAATTTTTTAATTGCCAGTTGGGTGCAATTCGCCATGTGTCGGGCGATTGCGATACAAAACGTTCTATGCAAATGTTTGGATTGAGTCGTTCCATGATGTCGATGCACAAATCAATGTATTCATCGCAAGAAAACAACGGAATGCTACTTGGATCGGCCAAAAATTGCTTGGCCATGGCGGTGTTTTTGATAATTTGCAGCTGGTGCAATTTTAGCATGTCGATGGGCAAATGCGCCATTTTATCGGCACTTTCTAGGATTTTGGATCTGTCTTCGCCGGGTAGTCCTATAATTAAATGTGCAGCTGTAAGAATGCCCATGTTGTGTGCTCGGCAAATGGCATCTACGCTGGTTTCAAAATCGTGGCCGCGGTTAATGCGTTGCAAGGTATCGTTGTGGGTACTTTCAACCCCCAATTCAAGCAGAATAAAGTGCTTCTTGCTTAAATCGGCCAAAAGTTCCAGTACCTCTTGCGGAACGCAGTCGGGTCGTGTGCCAATGGAAAGGCCTACAACGCCCTCTATGCTCAAAGCCTCGTTGTAATATTTTTGTAACACGTCTACGGGTGCGTAGGTGTTGCTAAACGACTGAAAATAAACAATAAACTGCTTGTAGTCGGGTTTGTGGGCAAAAAACTGAAGTCCTTTTTTTACTTGTTCGGTAATGCTGTCACCTTGTAAACAGTAATCGGGGCTAAAAGAACTGTTGTTGCAGAAAGTACACCCGCCAACGCTTATTTTTCCGTCGCGGTTAGGGCAAGAAAACCCCGGATTCACCGATATTTTTTGCACCCTTTGTGCAAAATACCGACGCATAAATTCAGGATAGGTTAAATAAGCAGAAGTTTTCATAGGGCAAATGTAAGGATTTTGATTAAAATGCCCAAAAACAGAATAAATCTTCTAAAAAGTTGGGAAATTCCCATAAGTTTTGTTATATTTGTTCTGTTAAATTGAATTGAGATGACTTTATCAGAAAAAGATGTAGCGTTTCTTCAATCAAATGGGATTGAGAAAGAGGCGGTTGAGAAGCAAATTACTTGTTTGAAAGCCTCGTTGCCCGTGCCAGCGTTGTTGCGTTCGGCCAAGTTAGACGATGGTATTCTTTATTGCAACGATAAAGAAACAGAAGCCTATGTGGGAATCTGGAATGCTTATTTGAATCGTGCAAAACGTGATATAAGCCACTTTACCCCAGCATCGGGCGAATCGAATCGTTTCTTGCGCGATTTAAAAAAGTTCCTAAACTCGGATAGCAATTTCCCAAGAACCAATTTTGAAAAGAATTTTTTCAAACACTTGCGCAGTTTTGCCTTTTTCAATGAATTGAACGCTTGTTGCTTGGATACCACCGGATTGGATGTCGATCATCTGATAGAGGCAGGGCATTACAAAACCATTGTGCGTTTGATGATTTCGGAAGACGGCTTGAATATGGATAATATTCCTACAGCACTCTTTAAATTCCATACCGACCAATCGCATCGTTTGCAAAAATTCTTACCTAAAAAAATAGCTTCGTATTACAATTCGTTCGAAGACATTCGCACGCCTTTGCAAGAAATTATGTACGAAGGAGCCATGGTATCGGGCGTAAGAGGCAATACCTTAAACATGTGTTATACCGTGCAAGCAAAATATCGTGATATGATTCGCGATTTCTTGCGCGCTTACAAAACCCCTATCGAAAAGAAAATGGGTGTTTCGGTGGCCATTACCTTGCCCATTCAACCAGAAGCAAGCAATACCATTGCTTTGGCAGAAAATAACAAGTTATTGCGCGATGAAAAGGGTAATTTGCTGTTGCAACAAGCAGGTCACGGTACTTTGCTTCCTTTGCTAAACGATTTGCGCGGTAACGTTATTTTTATCAAAAACATCGATAATGCTACGCCCGATTCGCTTAAAAAATTAAGCGTTCGATACAAAAAAATGTTGGCAGGCATGATGGTCGATACGCAAAAGAAGATAAACAAGTACATGCGTTTGTTAGAAAAAGAAGATATTCCAGACGACAAACTCATTGAAATTATACACTTTGTAGAAAACATATTGAACGTAAAACGCGCCAATATTTTGCGTTTGCCCAAAGAAGAGCAAATCGATTATTTACGTTCTAAATTAAACAGACCCTTGCGTGTATGTGGGGTGGTTACCAACGAAGACGAACAAGGCGGTGTTCCTTGCTGGGTAACCAATGCAGATGGTACAACATCGTTGCAGATGATAGAATACCATCAAATTGCCAATAATCCAGAAAAACTAAAAATCTTTGAATCGAGCACGCACTTTAATCCTGTAGACATGGTATGCTACGTAAACGATTATAAAGGTAAACGTTTTGACTTTACCCAGTTTGCCGATCAGGATGCCTACATGGTGCTATGCAAAGAAATAGACGGTAAAAAAGTAAAAGTATTGGAACAACCCGGTTTGTGGAACGGTGGTATGGCCAATTGGAATACCATTTTAGTGGAAGTTCCTATTAAAACCTTTAATCCCGTCAAAACAATCAACGATTTATTACGTCACGAACATCAAAATACCTAATTATGGACTTGAAACTTATCCAAAACGACAGTTGGTTAGAACCTTATCGTCAAGCAATTGAAGGACGATACAACTACGCTATTCAACGTGAAAAAGAATTGACTGGTGGCAAACAAAAATTGGCCGATTTTGCGTCGGGTTACTTGTATTTTGGTTTACACAAAACAGCCGATGGATGGATTTTCCGAGAATGGGCTCCCAATGCTACCGAAATTTTCTTGGTAGGTGATTTTAATAATTGGCAACGCGAAGATAAATATCGTTTGAGACGCAAAGACAACGGTGTTTACGAAGGTGTTTTCCCAGAAGATGCTTTGAAACATGGCCAATTGTATAAATTGGTAGTTTGCTGGAATGGTAGCTGCGGCGAACGTATTCCTGCATGGTGTCGTAGGGTAGTTCAAGACGATAATACAAAAATATTCAGCGCACAAGTATGGAATCCAGAAAAACCATACGTGTTTGTGAATAAAAAATTCAAACCCAATACCGATCCATTGTTAATTTACGAATGCCACATCGGTATGGCAACCAACCAAGAAAAGGTAGGTACATACGCAGAATTTACCCGCGACGTGTTGCCACGTATCAAAAAAGCCGGTTACAACTGCATTCAAATCATGGCCATTCAAGAACACCCCTATTATGGTTCGTTTGGATACCATGTATCTAGTTTCTTTGCTGCTTCTTCTCGTTTTGGTACACCCGAAGAGTTGAAAGAACTTATCGATACCGCACACGGCATGGGCATGGCTGTTATCATGGACATTGTTCACTCGCATGCGGTTAAAAACGAAGTAGAAGGTTTGGGACGTTTTGATGGTACTCCTTATCAATATTTCCACGATGGTGGTCGTCGCGAACACCCAGCATGGGACTCGCTTTGCTTTGACTACGGCAAAAACGAAGTATTGCACTTCTTGCTATCGAACTGTAAATATTGGTTAGACGAATTCCAATTTGATGGTTTCCGTTTTGATGGCGTTACCTCTATGTTGTACCGCAGCCACGGTTTGGGCGAAGCCTTCAGTGGATATGCCGATTACTACAACTTGAACCAAGACGGTGATGCTATTTGCTACCTAACTTTGGCTAACAAATTGATTCACCAAGTTAAACCCGGTGCCATTACCATTGCAGAAGAAATGAGCGGTATGCCTGGTTTGGCTAGCAAGTTTGAAGACGGTGGTATGGGATTCGATTACCGTATGGCCATGGGTATTCCCGATTTGTGGATCAAATACATCAAGGAATATACCGACGAAAATTGGAAACCTGGTCACTTGTTCTGGGAATTAACCAACCGTCGTCGCGACGAAAAAACCATTAGCTATGCCGAAAGTCACGACCAAGCATTGGTAGGCGATAAAACCATTATCTTCCGCCTTATCGATGCCGATATGTACTGGCACATGCAAAAAGGCGATGCTACCTACATGGTAGACCGTGGTATTGCCCTTCACAAAATGATTCGCTTGCTAACCGCAAGTACCATTAACGGTGGTTACCTAAACTTTATGGGTAACGAATTTGGTCACCCAGAATGGATTGACTTCCCACGCGAAGGAAACGGCTGGTCGCACAAATACGCTCGTCGTCAATGGGAATTGGTAGACAATCCTAACTACCTATACCAAGGTTTGGGCAGCTTCGACGAACAAATGATCAAATTGATATCGTCCGAAAAGAAATACCAAGAAATTCCATTGTACAAATACTGGGATAATTCGGGCGACCAAGTGTTGGCATACGGACGCGACGATTTGTTGTTTGTATTCAACTTCCACCCATACAATTCGTTTACCGATTACGGTATGTTGGTGAAACCAGGCGAATACGAAATGATTCTAAATACCGACTCGCCTCAATTTGGTGGTTTTGGTTTGTGCGACGAAGTGATTCACCACTTTACCATGCCATCGACCGACGATCCAGATAAAGGCTGGTTGAAATTGTACATTCCATCGCGTACCGCCTTTGTATTGCGTCGCATCGAAAACAAAAAGAAGAAAAAATAAGCATGTTTTCTGCTAACCATAAACAATTGGCCATCTTGATTGACCCGCACAAAGCGAGCAATCAGATGGCTAATTTGTTGTCTTTGCTAAAAAGGCAGCCGCCTCACTATATTCTGGTGGGCGGAAGCATGGTTACCGATACCACCACATCGGTTATCGAAACCATCAAAGAACAGGTTTCGGTACCCGTTTTGTTATTTCCGGGCAGTGCGGCTCAATTTTCTCCTGCTGCCGATGCCCTTATGTACCTTTCCCTTATTTCGGGTCGTAACCCCGATTACCTCATTGGTCAGCATGTACAATCGTCTTTGCAAGTGTACAAGCACAATATGCCCGTTATTCCTGTTGGATACATGTTGGTAGAAAGTGGCTCGCTTACCAGTGTACAATACATCAGCAATACCCAGCCTGTTCCCCGTACCAAAAACGACATTGCTGTGGCAACCGCTTTGGCAGGTCAATACTTGGGTCAGAAGGCCATTTACCTAGAAGGGGGTAGTGGAGCGCAATTGCCTGTTCCACTTAGCATGATTACAGCTGTAAAAGCACACCTATCCATTCCACTTATTGTAGGTGGCGGAATTAAGACACCCGATGCCATGGCCGATGCCTTTAGGGCAGGTGCCGATGTGGTGGTAATAGGAAATGTATTGGAAGAAAATCCTGCGCTTTATACGCAATTATTTGAGCGATTGGCTCTCTTGTAACTTCTTGTACACACCGTTTTCAATTTGAAGCAGTTCGGTGTGTGTGCCTCTTTCAACAATTTCTCCGTTGTCCACTACACAAATTTCGTCGGCGTTTTTAACGGTCGATAAACGGTGTGCAATTACAATGGTGGTACGGTTCTTCATTAAGTTTTCCAAGGCTTCTTGTACCAATTTTTCCGATTCGGTATCCAAGGCAGAGGTAGCCTCGTCCAAAATCAATATAGGAGGGTTCTTTAATATAGCACGAGCAATGCTAATGCGTTGACGCTGACCGCCCGAAAGTTTGCAACCACGGTCGCCAATGTTGCTGTGGTAGCCATCTTCGGTGGCCGATATAAAATCGTGCGCATTGGCAATTTTAGCAGCAGCAATTACTTGCTCCATGGTAGCATTCTCTACGCCAAAAGCAATGTTGTTATAGAAACTGTCGTTAAACAAGATAGCTTCTTGGTTTACGTTGCCCATCAAACTGCGCAAGTCGTGCAAGGTTACGTCTTTGATGTTGATGCCGTCAATGCAGAGTTCGCCTTCGTTTACGTCCCAAAAGCGGGGTAGTAGGTC
>JAGCMZ010000085.1 GCA_017646225.1 Paludibacteraceae bacterium
TCTTTGAGCGAAGCGAAAAAATCCCTGAAAGAGTTTCGCCCCGCGCAGCGGGCGAGGGATCTGTATTTACAGGAAAACAAGATAATCTTCCTATTGAAGTACAATAAAAGCATCCGATATTTTAATTATCCCCGAGGTTATTGCTAATGGGGTAAGAACAAAAGGTAAAAATAATAAGAATGAGTATTCGTATACCGCTAATGAAATCTCATATAAAATAGTAACACAAAATATGGCTGGGTAGAAGAGGACGTTATCTATGAAACCCTACCAACCCCTGTAGTGGATCTTGGTCAATGCGGCCAATGGTAAAACCATGTTTGTTGGCTAATTCATGCAGTATATCGGCAAAATAATAGGCAATAGAACCCGTAAAATACACCGGTAACGTGGTGTAGGGGTATTGTTTAACGTTGCGTACTATAAAACTTTCTAACGCAACGTATACCATATTATACACTGCTTTTTGGCCCATGTGTTTGGAAATAAATGGCCCAAACGAAGCCAAAAAACGGTTGGGTAGGGGGCTTCGGTATACCTTCTCTATAACGTCCATCATCGACAGTCCGTAGGTTTGCTCAAAATCTTGCTTTACAGCATCGGGCAGTTGATTTTTAAATAGGTTGCCCATTAGCAATTTGCCTAACACAGCACCGCTACCTTCGTCACCCAAAATAAATCCCAAGGCGGGTACATTCCAGCTGATGTTTCCGCCGTCGTAAAGGCAAGAGTTAGAACCTGTTCCTAAAATGCAGGCGATGCCGCATTGGTGTCCGCAAAGGCCGCGCGCAGCACCCAGTAAATCGGACGCAATTTCTATTTCTATTTCTCCAAAAACGGCTTGTAGGGCTTGTTTTACGGTGTTATTTTTCTCGGCCGATGCGCAACCTGCTCCGTAAAAATACACTTCGGTAATGGGCTGATCTAGCTTGGGGAGTAGTTGAGTGTGCAACGTATGCTCGATGGCCTGGCTGTCCATAAAAACGGGATTGATGCCGTCGGTTTTTATCACATGATGTGGATTTTCTACTATTGCCCAGGCTGTTTTGGTAGAGCCGCTGTCTGCTATTAGTTTCATAGGTGTATCTGCGTTTGTGGAATGAGTGAAAGAAGCTACCTCCTTCTGCCAATGAAAATAAAGCTTCTTTCATAAGGCAAATGTACAAAAAAAGTTTTTTCTTGCTATCTTTGTTCTATGAAAGAAAAAAAGAAAGTTTTGCTGGGCATGAGTGGCGGCACAGACAGTTCTGTGGCGGCGCTGCTACTGCAAGATGCCGGATACGAGGTAGTGGGTGTAACTTTCCGTTTCTACGAGAAGGATGGTTGCACCGAGTACCTTGACGATGCGCGTGAGTTGTGTCATCGCTTGGGTATGCAGCATATCGTTTCCGATCAGCGTGAACGCTTTCGTTCTACTATTATTGACTACTTTATACGTGAATATATGACAGGGCATACCCCTGTGCCTTGTACCCTTTGTAACAACTATTTAAAGTGGCCTCTGCTTTGTCAAATAGCCGACGAAATGGGTATTTTTTACGTGGCTACA
>JAGCMZ010000086.1 GCA_017646225.1 Paludibacteraceae bacterium
GTTCCGTCCCGAATTGTACCAACGTTTTGATATGCAAAAACTAATGGTTTCTCCCCGCGAGCGAGTGGATGTAAACGATTCAATGGAATTGGTAATGAAAAAATTTGAGCGTAGCAATGCGTGGAATCTACCCGTGCTAGATGGAACAAAATATGTAGGATATGTTTCAAAATCGAAGATATTTAGTGCCTATCGTAGCGTTTTGGTAGAATTTTCGGACGAATAATGTCATTTTTTTAATTTTTTTAATACCTTTGCCATCGCAAAAAAGAAGAAAAAGGCCTTTCGATTATTTTTTGCTTCTAATTTGATCATAAGGGGTGCCTTACTTTCAGGCTGAGATTATACCCATTGAACCGGATACGGGTAATGCCGAGACCGGGAAGAATGTGTCTCCTTTGTGTATCATTTATTGTTTAACTTCAAAAAGAAAAAGGAGATGTTTAGCATGAAAAAGATTTATTGCTTTGCTGCTTCTTGTGGTTTCTGTTTGGTGGGTTGGGCAACAAATGTTGATTCACTACGACAGTACGATCTAGAAGAAATTAGTGTGAGCGCTACACGCGTAAACCTAGAAACACCCGTTGCATTTACCGATGTATCGGGCAAAGAAATTGAAGAGAATAATTACGGACAAGATGTACCGTATTTACTACAGCAAACCCCCTCTATGGTGGCCACTTCTGATGCCGGTGGGGGAGTTGGTTATACCGATATTAGGATGCGTGGTTACGATGGTACCCGTATCAATGTAACTACCAACGGTGTACCCATGAACGATGCTGAAAGCCATAAAATGTATTGGGTGGATACCCCCGACTTGTTATCGTCTGTAGGTTCTATGCAGGTGCAACGCGGTGCGGGTACATCCACCAACGGATCGGGTGCATTTGGCGGTTCCATTAGCATGACAACCGATAACTTGCCCATGGACTTTGGCGGTTCCGCCGAAATGTCGTACGGCTCTTTTAATACCAACAAGCAAGCTGTGCGTATCTCGTCTGGTTTGTTAGGTGGCAAATGGGCCATCGATGGACGATTGTCGCACGTGTACTCGGATGGCTACATGGAAAGAGCCTTTGCCGATATGGGTTCTTATATGTTCCAAGCTGCTTATCTGTCCGATAATACACTGATAAAACTGCTTTCATTTGGCGGTTTAGAAAGAACGTACAACGCTTGGGATGGTATTACCAAGGAGCAGATGGAACAAAACCGTCGCTATAATCCTTGTGGCGAGATAACCGATAAAGAAGGCAATGTGGTGGGTTTTTACGAAGATCAGGTAGATAATTACCTACAAATCAACAATCAGTTGGTGATCAATCACCGCATCAATTCGCTTTGGAAACTCAATGCCACCCTGCATTACACCTACGGCGATGGTTACTATCAACAATACAAGAACAACCGCGATTTGTACACCTATCAGTTATCGGGATTAACCGATAAAGATGGTGCTGTGTTGGACGAGAGCAATTTGGTGCGTAAAAAAGCCATGTTTAACCACTTTGGAGGTTTGGTAAGTTCTGCTCAATACAACAACCAAACCGTCGATTTAACCATGGGATTGGCATGGCATACGTACGGTGGCGACCATTATGGCGAGGTGCTAGAGGTTGCCGATGCAGCCAATTTTACGGCTCCTTTTGAATATTATCGCAATACCTCTTTTAAGCACGATGGCAATGTTTTTGCCAAGGTAAATTGGCAAGCCTTTAAGGGTTTTTACGTGTATGCCGATATGCAGTATCGCTTTGTTAATCAGAAAATAACAGGCAAAGACGATGTGTACGACTATGCTACCAGCGATATGTTGCAAATGAATTTGGATAAATATTTCCATTTCTTTAACCCTAAAGTAGGGTTAACGTATCAATTTAAGAAATACCACACCGCATACGCCTCTGTAGCGTTGGCAGGAAGGGAGCCAACCCGTAAGGATTTTACCAATGCGCCTGCCGATAACCAACCCAAGGCAGAGCACCTATTGGATTTGGAGTTTGGCTATCAATTTAGACACCGATACGTAACGGCTGGCATTAACTTTTACTACATGTGGTACAAAGATCAGTTGGTGCTAACGGGCGAACAAAACCCCGATACCTACGAGGCGTTGTACACCAACGTTGACGATAGCTACCGCAGGGGTATTGAGTTGACCATCGATGCGCATCCTTTAAAATGGTTGAGTTTGGGTGGTAATGTAACCTTGAGTCAGAATATCATCAACGATTATACCGAGTATGTTTACAACGACGATACTTGGCAAACCGAGGCCAACTACATAGGAAATTCTACCATTGCCTATTCGCCCTCTGTTAT
Organism: Paludibacteraceae bacterium; assembly: GCA_017646225.1. Lineage (GTDB taxonomy): Bacteria > Bacteroidota > Bacteroidia > Bacteroidales > Paludibacteraceae > Enterocola. The sequence goes on from JAGCMZ010000086.1 coordinate 2,326, forward strand.
AGCAGGGGTGTATGCCGATTTTCACACCCATGGGTTTAAGGGTATTTGGCGTACGCAGTATGTTGGTAAACAATATATTACCAATGGTATGAACGAAAATCTTGCCCTCGATCCTTATTGTGTGTCGTCTGTCGATTTGTCGTACACACTAAAATTGGACGATAAAAAGAACATTCGTTTTGGGGTGTTATTGAACAATATCTTTAATTCTGCATTTTTACCAGCATGTCCAGCTTTTTTGGCTAAAGCAACAACTCCATAAATAGTACTTCCAGCAGGAGCAATCAAAACATTGTTATAGTAAAAAGCTTGGGGCAACACAAATGAAACTGTTTGATTTTCCGAAATAGTTTCTGTAGACAAACTAAAATTCACAGTTGCTGGAATTTGTGCACCAGCAGGAACAACTACTACACGACCTTGAAAAGGTGTTGAATATTGCCCTTGATAATATTGTTGCGGAATAGTTGAATAACTAGAATTGTATGAATGATAATCATACTGA
>JAGCMZ010000087.1 GCA_017646225.1 Paludibacteraceae bacterium
ATTATTAACCATTTTAAATTCTCATTTTATGAAGAAGCAAACAAACTTATGCCTAGAAGGTGCGCCTATAGAACTTCACGGAAGGGCGGCACAGCGTTTTTGGAATCTTATTAGAAAGCCTAAAAAAGCGAGTCTCGAAGAAAGAGAAAGAATGAAGAAAAATTACGAGTATTTTAAAAGTATCTCTCAATGTAATTTATTATGAATTCAATTCTTGAAAACCGCAGATTTCGCAAATTAGAAGAAGGCGAAACCATCAAATCGTTCAACTGCGGTGATACTGAGTTGAACGATTTTATTTTAAAGAATGCTGATAACTACAAGAAAACCCTACTATCCGTATCATATGTATTAGAAGAAAACGACAAAGTAATAGCGTATTTTTCGTTATCAAACGACAATCTTTCTGCAGATATTTTTGAATCTAAAACGGATTTCAATAGAAAAATGCGCAAGCGTTTTGTTAACGAGAAGCGTAAAAGACACTTCCCTGCTATGAAAATTGGTCGTTTTGCAGTTGAGATAAATCAAGAAAACAAAGGGATTGGCACTGGACTGATAGATATTATAAAATATGCACTGATTGACAATCCTCAATCTGGTTGCAGATTTATTACTGTAGATGCCTATAACGATGCCATTCCATTTTACACAAAGAATGGTTTTGTTATGGTAAATTCATTCCAGAAAGATAGACGCACACAACCAATGTTTTTTGATTTAGCACAGTTATTGTAATACCGCAAAAAAAGCAACTCCCAAGAGTTGCTTTTTTTGTTACGATTTCTCAGTATACCACCCTTAGACAATATTTCGACAGCCCTTCGACAAGCTCAGGGACCGTGTTGGTAGTACTGCAAAATTCCAATCAAATTATTTTGTATCGTCCTAACGATACCATAAGCCTTGAAGTACGTCTTGAGAATGAGTCGGTATGGTTAACTATTGTAAAGTGGAATTGATAGGTTGTCTTAAGTTTCAGGAAACAAATAACAGGGCTACCTGGCGTGGGTTAAGGTAGCCCTGTTACTCTGTACAGATAAGCACCAGTAGTGACGATAGATAGTGCAAAGGTATCAGTCTGCTTCGACAAGTAAGATGGGCGATAGAAATAAGGGCATTGCACCTATCACGTTTGCTATGTACCTACTGCAAACATACTTTTTGTACACATAAAATGCAAATATTTATTGGCATATTTTCAAATTTTAACACGTTACAGGTATCTGTAGCGCTTTTTTTGCCATAAAAAACGTATCTATGTAAACAAGTGTTAAATTTATAGATTTTGCCTTTTAAAAACTGAAATTTTTTCTTTCAATGCCACGATATCGAATGAATACATTTCAATAAATTGTTTATTTTTGCAGTAAACGACTTATCTTCTACTCATGAAAAAACTAACGTTACTTTTTTGCTTTGCTGCGATTTTAACATCGTGCGAAAACAACCCATCGCTAAAAAACACAGCGTATATACCGCCTGCACCCGACTACAGCCAAGAGAACATGTGGTTCACTATTTTGGACAATGACCAAAGCGGTGTGGACGTATTTTACATTCCGTCTACCTGGGAGTTTGATTGGTTTACAAAGGATAGCGTGGTGTGCCATTATGCCGACATCAGCAACCAACAGCACCTGGATAACATGAGTATTGAGATGCGAAAAGTAGCGGATTACATGGCCGATGGCAACCGTTTCTACTCTCCTTTTTATCGACACATTACACTCGATACGTGGGCTACCTTGAACGAAGATACCATCCAATCGCGCTACAACAAGGTATCGTTTAATGATGTTCAACAGGCGTTTAATTACTTCCTGAATAACTTTAACCAGCAACGTCCTTTTATTTTGGCAGGCTTTAGCCAAGGGGGCAAATCGGTGGTAGAGTTGATGAAAACCATGCCCGATGAGGCTAAAAACAGAATGGTAGCAGCGTATGTGTTGGGTTATAAGGTTACGGCCGATGACATTGCCGCAGCGCCCTGGATTTGTGCTGCTAAAGACTCTATCGACACGGGCGTAACCATTTGCTACAACTCGGTATCGGATGTAAAATACACAAAAGACATACTTTGCAAGGGCAACGTTATGTGCATTAACCCCGTTAATTGGCGTACCGATGGCACTCCCGCTACCCTACAAGACACCATTACCGTTACGTTAGATACGCAGTACAAGGTGTTGGTTCTAGAAGGTTTTGACGGTAGTTATCTGCCTAATATCTTAGACATTATAAACGTGGGCGATTATCACGGTATTGAGCCTTGGGTTTACAGCGAGTGCTTGCGTAAAAATATAAAACAAAGAATTGCCGCTTTTGGGAGATAGCCCTTATTCCCTATCATAGGTTCAGGGAGCGCCCTTATTCCCTATCGGTCATCAACACGTCGACTTCGCTCAGGGACTGGTTTGGATATAAAAAAAGGAGGTGATTATTCACCTCCTTTAATATTTACAAATAAACGTTGTTACTTCACTTCCCAAGTATCGTTTGTCAACAACAACTCTTGGAAATTGTGGTATTTTGCTTTTTCGCTTACTTCTGCAATTTGTTGGTGAACAGAGTCGTTGTAAGTAGGAGCATCCACGTCGCGAATTACGCCCAATGCAATGGGGAAATCAGGACCTTCCATAAGGGCTAATTTTAATTGCAAGGTGTTGTCTTCGCAATGTGCGTCGTGTACCAAAATATCTTTTTCGGTAATGCCGTTTTCGCCCAATTTAACTACTTTCAAACCAAAGCCTTCTTGCATCAAACCAAACTCTTTGTTTTCGCCAAATAGCATGGGTTTGCCGTGTTCTAGGTAAATAGCGTTTTTAGCACGACCTTCGCTAGTAGCCACTGAATCGTGGGTACCGTTGTTAAAGATAACGCAGTTTTGCAATACTTCTACCACCGATGCGCCTTTGTGTTTAGCAGCTGCTACCAATACAGGTTCTGCTCCTTTAGCATCTACTGCTACGCAGCGAGCAAAGAAACGACCACGTGCACCAAAGCACAATTCTGCAGGGCGGAATGGATCTTCTACAGTGCCGTAAGGAGACGATTTACTTACAAAACCACGGTCTGATGTAGGTGAATATTGACCTTTTGTCAAACCGTAAATACGGTTGTTTAACAAAATCATATTTAGGTCGATGTTACGACGCATAGCATGAATAAAGTGGTTACCACCAATAGCCAAACCGTCGCCGTCGCCACTAATTTGCCAAATGGTCAAATTAGGATTAGCTACTTTAGCACCGGTAGCGATAGCAGCAGCACGACCGTGAATGGTGTGCATACCGTAGGTGTTCATGTAATAAGGTAAACGCGACGAACAACCAATACCCGAAATAACGGCTGTTTCGTGAGGAGCTACGCCCAAGGTTGCCATGGCTTTGTGTAGCACAGCAAGCAAAGCGTGGTCGCCACAACCGGGGCACCAACGGGGTTGTCCTGCTTTAAAATCTTTTGCTGTATATTGTGTTTCGTTCATAACTTATGCCTCCATCATTTTAGTAAATGCTTCTATCAACTCTTCTACTACGAATGGCTGACCTTTTACTTGGTTAAATTGCATTGGGCAGAAACCATCTATCTTCATGCGAAGGTATCCGGCAAATTGACCCATGTTTTGTTCTGCCACCACCACTTTTTTGTACTTTTTAAGTACCTCTTCGGTATTAGCTGGAAGTGGGTTGATGTATGTGAAGTGAGCCAAAGCCACTTTTTTGCCAGCTTTGTTCATTTCTTCGACAGCCGAGCAAAGGTGACCGTAAGTACCACCAAAACCAACTACCAACAAATCGGCATCTTCTGCGCCTTCTACCTCAACGTTAGGTACAGGGATTTTATCTACTTTAGCCTGACGAAGCAAGGTCATTTTGTGGTGATTTTCGGGTTCGGTAGAAATTGCACCCGTTTCGTTGCTCTTTTCCAAACCACCAATGCGGTGCATAAATCCTTCTTGACCAGGAACAGCCCAGTAACGAACACCGGTTGCTTCGTTGCGTTGGAATGGAGTCCAAGAACCAGCCATATCGGGTGTTACGTAAGGAGGATTGATAGCAGGATAATCGGCCAAGTTAGGCAATTTCCATGCAGCCGAACCGTTGGCAATAAAGGCATCGGTCAACAACACAACAGGAGTCATGTGCTCCAAGGCAATTTTACAAGCCATGTAAGCTGAATCGAAGCAATCGCCTGGCGATTTAGCTGCAATAACAGGCATAGGGCTTTCGCCGTTACGTCCATAAAGGGCTTGCAAAAGGTCGGTTTGTTCCGATTTGGTAGGCAAACCAGTAGAAGGACCTCCACGTTGTACGTTCAATACTACCAAAGGAAGCTCGGCAATAACAGCCAAGTTCATGGCTTCGCTCTTTAAGCAAACACCAGGACCCGAGGTAGAAGTAATGGCCAATGCGCCTGCATACGATGCACCTACAGCCGATGCACAGCCTGCAATTTCGTCTTCGCATTGAACGGTCATTACGCCCAACGATTTGTGTTTAGAAAGTTCGTGCAATACGTCGGTTGCAGGAGTAATAGGATAAGAACCCAAGTACAAAGGCAAGCCCGATTTTTCAGCCGCAGCCATAAAACCATAAGCGGTTGCTTTGTTACCGTTAATATCCATGTACAAACCAGCGGCTTTCTTTTCTTTGGTTTCGATGCTATAGGTAGTGCTTACCGATGCGTGGATGTTGTGACCATAGTTATAACCATCGTTCAACACTTTGATATTTGCTTCTGCAATGGCAGGTTTTTTAGCAAATTTTTCGC
>JAGCMZ010000088.1 GCA_017646225.1 Paludibacteraceae bacterium
AGGTTTGAGTATCCTTGATAGAGAAGTCGGCACGAACGGTTAAGTCGTTGTTTACTTGTTTGCTCGCTTGACCTTGACGCATCGAGAATTTCAAATCGCTAAACTTATAGCCAATACCCACTACGTATTCGTTGTTGTGCGATTCTACCAATTGGTTGGTCGATAAATTCAAGCACATGTTACGACCTTTACGCCATTCTGCCTTGAACGAGAAACTGTTCTTCATATTCACATCAATACCCACCAACGGACTGAATTGCTCGTTAATGGTAACAGCACTAAAGGTATAACGGCTCGATGGTGTACTACCACCAGTTAGCACATCTTCGATGTAACCAAAGTCGTCGCCAAAGCCCTCTACACCCACAAAGGTTTGATCGGCATTGTACGAACCAATTTGGTATTTACAGGTATATGCGTGGGTAAGGTTAAAGCTACGGAAATTCTCTTGGAACCATGGAATACGCATCAAGGCACTGCAACTTACTTGCCAGTTAGGCAAGAACGACCAGAACGTTGGAATAGCCGATAGGGTTACATTCTCGGTAGAACGTCCACCGTAAGCCGCCAAGAAAGCAGGCACCAATACATCGTCCGAGTTAAGCGCAAAAGGAGTAACAGGATTGTATTTGGCTTGCAAACGCGACTGAATTGCACTTCTGTACGACAAGAATCGATTAAACAAGTCGGTTCCCGTTCCAGCAAACGCCGTACCAATGGCCACGTAACTCATCGAGAAACTACCATTAAGGGTAGTCAATTGATTTTCGCCTTTAGCACCACTTAAACGCACATCGCGGTTTTCTACCAATTGTCTATCGGCAGCCACGTTGATTTTAAAGCCAGGGAATGGTTCTACCAAAGCGGTGGCCTTAAAGGTTTCGTTGTGGATAAATTGAACCGGATTGTAGATAGCATCGGACGTAATTAACCAATCGTTGTTCAATGCCCTATCCAACATATCCTCGCTTTGAATACCCATCACAAAGTCAAAACCTGGAGCAGTTAAGCCGTTATAGCTGGTTAAACCTAAGCAAGTAACACTTGGTTTAAAGCCTGGTAATACCGTACCATCTGTTTGTGCGTAGTTAAACGAAACGTTGCGTACCATCATCAACACACGTGCCATAACGTCCAAAGCAATGTTACCTGCAGGTTCGTTACCGCCCGTTTGCACATTTACCGCTACTTCTACATCGTCCTTACCCGTAATAATAATGGTATTGGCATCTTTTACCTTATAGCTCAACTTATACGCTTTTCCATCCAAGGTAGCCTTAACACGCGGACGTTGGTCGTTCAAGCGGTGACGTACCTCAACGGTTTGCCCCTTTCGCAAAATAACTTGCTTATTGAAATTACGCACCGGTTTTTTACGTTGCGATGCACGCGTCGAAGCAAATTTCTTGTTTACCTCTTTTAAATACGACGACTTGTTGTACAACGATTCAAAGTTCAATTTACCGTCTACTTGCCACATACCTCTACTGGTAGCCGTATTGGCAATAACATCGGTTCCATGTACCCACTGATAGGTACCGTCGTACTTAAAGTTACCGTTTATCCAGTTAAAGATAGGCATTTTGTTAAATGGCACTGCCCACGATGCAGTAAAGCGTTGGTTGTAATCTTGAGGCGAGCCCAACTCACGCAAACTTGCCCAAACCGTATCCTTCCACATTTCAAATTCGTCTGGATACAATTTGCTATTGATACCCCCATCGTTCTCTTCAATCAACGAACGGTTTGAGGTGGTAAGTGTCAATTTTAAGTTTTTGGTCAAATCCCAAGCAAAGTCAAAGTCGTTGTTCCACATAAAGTCGGTGGCAAACGATGGGTCGATATCGGCATCGGGATTTTCAAAATCGCGCACCACTTGTTCGTAATAGTTACGAATAAAGTTGGTTTTGAACGATACCAATTTAGGAGCATAGTAGAATCCAAAATCGGTCAACCATTCCGCATGTTTCGATTTCTTTAAGGCATCAATTTTGGCAAAAGGTTCTACCGGAGTAGGCGACCATGAGAACTCGTACGAACCGTACGCATTGCAATACTGTTCTACTTCGCGTGTGGTATTGGGGTCGCGCGATAGGGTTTCAGAGAACGAACCGCCAATGGTAAAGTTAGAAGGATCCCAAGGACGAGGACCTTTTGAGCTGCTCATACCCACACGAATGGTAGGCACCGACAAACTTTGGGTAATGGTCATATCTTGTGCCACGCTCAAAATAGAGTCGCGCATGGTTTTAGATGCGGTCGATTCCAAAGCATCGCTCAACAAAATATCTTTGTCCAATGGATTGTATTTGGGGTTCACAATCTCTTGCGATAGCGAATAGCGTACAGGCAAGGTTACATTGGCTTTTTCGGGGAACAATTTACCCAACTCAATGCTGGCATTCACATTGTATTGGTAGTAATCGTCTTGACGACGTTCTTGCACTTTTTGTTCTACACCACCGTATCCAATGGTTTCCAAACGACCTGCCGCATTTACCTTGATAAAATCGGACAAGGCAATATCCAAGTTAGCACGAGCGGCCACACCCCCTTGCTCATCAAACTCGGTTAGCAATAATTCGTCAACCCAAACCTCTACCGATTTTTGGGTGCGCGCACCGTTTCTTACACCAATCATCAACACCTCAACCTCGCCCAAGCTAGGATTACCCACAATGGTCATGCGGTTATTGGGGTTGTTGTGGTCCATGGTAGAATAAGGAGTCAAATTGGTAACCGCCGATCCGGAACGTGCTTTTTCTTCGTTACGTGCCTTTTTCAAATCGGTTAAGAAACGAAGTGGCAAGGTAATTTTATTCGATTCTGGCCATACCGCATCTCTATCCGATGTTATGTTATTGGAATACTGACCTGCTGGTGTAATGGCCAACGGTACTTCGTATTCGTAATAGTTGTTTTGGTAATCAGAACCCATTCTGATAAACAACTTCATTTCGCCATCCTGAATATTGGTAGCATCGTCTGGCAAGGCTTCGGCATGCACAAACATTTCCAACTGGCCATACTGACGCATATCGTAACCGCCTAATTTCTTGTACAAAGCACGTGCATCTTTGGGTGCTAGGTTATGTACCTTAATCGACATGGATTGTTCGTTTTCTTGGCGAACTTGTTGTTGACTAGGGTCAATTTCGCGGGTTACACCCGGAGGCAATACGTAGTTGACAGGGGTTTTATCGGCATTCTCTTCGATGCTTACCGACGACATTTCTATCATCGCATTGTCTTGGAAATATGCAGGTTCCAACTCTTTGGTATAGGTACGCCAATCGCCTTTCACCAACTCCATGGTAGCAAAACGCAAGTTCACATCCTCCATAAAGTCGGTTAAATACAATCGCATAAAACGAATGGATTTAAAGCTCTTAATACCGCCTTTGGCTTGGTAATTAGCCGCATCGCGCAATGGAATTTTGAATTGATACCAGTTAACCGTTCCGGTAGTTCCGTCTTTTAAGGTTACAGTGGCAGTAACACGGTCGGTAATAAAGTTTTGACCCACCATCATATCGGTAGGACGCAACGAGATACGATACTCAAAATATTTCTCGGTATCGCCCATGGTGTTATCCAAGTTTACATCCTCTACGTCGGGATTATTGGTCGATGCAGTGGTGTACGATTCCGTCTCAGATTTTGCCTGCGAGTTGCCTTCCGTACCATTGTAGTAACGATAACGATCCAATACGCTTACCTCTTTGGCATCGTAATCGGAGCCTCTATAGTGGTGGAAATTATCGCCTGCAGGGTCGTTCAGAGGCGAGAATGGATCGTTTTCCATGCGCTCCAATGCCGAAGCATTTAATTTAGAGCGCAACTTGGCTACAAAGTTTTTATAGGTTTCGTGCTCAAACTCTTCTTCGGTATGCAAACCGTTCAAACCTGTATCTTGTTTTTTACGGGCATCCGTTGCATTATCAAATGCATACACCACCGATTGTTTGGTAGGTGCTTTACCCCATGAGGTTTCTACAACGTTATTGTCGGTGGCCTCTACCGGCATACCATTTTCGTAGAATTTACGACCGTCTTTTAGAATATCTTCGGAAATATCACCCAAGTTGATGTACAAATCACCCCCGCGCATCGAACCATCGTTGTACACAAAGGGGTCCATCATCCAAAACTCCAAATACTCAATGTTATTGGTTTCAAAGTCGGTGGTTTCCAATTTGCGAATAATACCACCCCACTTGCCCTAGGGATGGGTTAATTTACCATCTTGATCAAAGTTATCGGCGTACACGTTGTACGGACCACGTTCGGTAGGATGGAAAGCCAAGTCGAGCGTTTGAATGTAGCTAGACTGTCCGTACACCAATTCCCTATTGGGGAATATTTCATTTTCCGATACTTGACGAACAAAGTGATTTGACAACTGGGTTTTGTCCTTTCTAATGTGCGATGGCGTATTCGAAGTGCTTTGGTTAAACATGTTATCGATGTAATACCACGATAACAAGGCCCTGTTTTTGCCGTATTCGATGTTATTGCTCAAGTCCGACTCAACAAAACGCGACGGCGTACTTGCCAAACGCCAATTGGAAGCGTAACGCACATCAAAACCTACGGTAGTCGCCTCAAAGTCATCTACATACGCCTTACCTTTTGCACCAGGTGCCGAGCCCGGAATCATGTGCGCAAATTCGGCATCGAACGCAATGGTCGATGCTTGTTTTAGGTTTAAAATAGGCAGTTTATTCAACCAATCGGTTATCGATTGGAATTGGTTGCGATACGATGCACTTACTCCCCAAATGGTATTGGCAACAGGGTCATCGCCATACGACACTTTTGACGTCAATGGTTTTTCAGAGAAGTGCATAATGGTACCCCCAATGTTGAAATGCTCGTTAAAGTCGTAGCCAATGGTAGCCCCCACCAACGACTTGCGCTGCATGTTAAACATCGATTGGCTCTCTAACGACACACTAATAGGCGTACCCAAATCAATCAAATCTTGATTCATGATGGTAACAACCCCCATCATGTAATCGACTGTATAATCGACATTTTCGGTAAGTACCACCCCACCTGCGGTTACTTTTACCGAACCTTTGGGGATGTTCATGGCATTCAATCGGATTTCCGAACCCGACGATGCACGGTACTCGCCTTCTAAGTAGTATTTATTTTTTTCAGCAAATTCTTGTGCCGTAGTAAGCGTAGAATCGTACAGTTCTTGAAAACAATACTTATCGACCAATTCCTTCTTATTGCCCAGTTTTTTGGCTAAGTGCGAACCAAAAGGTTCTACAACCGGGAATATAATCTTACCGTTTTGTGCAATGATGGTATAGCCATCTATAAAGTCGAATCGACCATCGCCTTTGGGTCTTTCGTTGCCATGCGAATCCAAATGGTCCAAGCCCATTACTTTTAGCAAAGGTTCTTTGGCAATAGGACCTTCGGTAAGGTAGCGCAAGTCGATACCCGTTGAATCATTTTTGTACATGATGTTAAGGGTAAACTTGTTCTCTTGCACCTGATATGCCCCTAGCGAGTAGATGTTTTTCATCATCAAATCCCAGGTAGGATGCGCTGGCGATTTATCAACCGATTTCAACATCTTAAGTGCCAAAGGTTTTGACACCTCGCTTGCCGAGTTAGACAATTCCCCTACGGTGTACACCTTGCCTTGGTAGGTATATTGGAATGCAACTGCCAAAATTTCATCGTTGTTCAAGGCCGATTTTAACGAGATATAACCCAATTCCTTGTTCAGGGTATAATCGCCTGCGTCCAATCTGCGAGCTCCCTCTAATTTGGCGTAATCAACGCCACTTTCCATGCCAAATCCTTTTAAGTAGGCATCAATTTCGTAGATATCGGGCAAACCACCGGACGATTGTACCACATTGGCAAACAAGGTATTAGCATTATTCGAAGGTACTTTTGATGCACCAGTTGGTGCTACCGAAGGATTGTAAATATTCTCGGGTTCACCCAAGTCGGAGAAACCCACAATATTGGTAGTATTTTGGTAGTTAACGGCATTTTTATTGGTTACCCACACCTCTATGGCAGTAATCGATATACCCGAGGCAATATTGGGAACGTCTTCCATCCACTCATCGTAGTGTTTGCGGAAATAATGCGACAAAAAGTAGTGTCTATTTTCGTCGTACTGATCCACAGGTACAGTAAAATCGGTGGTTTGTGCACCGCTGGTATTAACCGTTTGCGATTCCGATTCTTGTTGCGAGAAAACACCGCTTACCTTTAGCTTTCCAAACTGCAAATCGGCCTTGATACCAAACAAACTGGTACTACCCGTAATAAGAGAACCCGTTAGGGGCATACTCACATTACCAGCCTCCAGTTTTTTAATAATATCGTCCTCTTTGCCTTCGTATTGCAATTTCAGCATCGACTGATCAAAATCAAACGTTGCTTCTGTATTGTAGTTTAAGCCGAATTTTAACTTATCACCCACCGAACCGGTTGCATTCAACTGGATTTTTTCGTCAAAATCGAAAGTAGGTGCCGGATTTTGCGAGCGTTCGCTCAACGAAGGGTCTTTTAATTGCTTAAAACTTAAAGCAAAAATAAGTTCGGCAGAACCTTGCAATTTAATTTGCACGCCACCTGGCCCAAACACCCTATCTGCCTGACCAATATCAAATTTCATATCGGTAAGCGAGAACTGATGCTTACGCTCTTTTTCTTCGCGGCTACGTTGCAAATAATAATCTTGCATGGATTTTTGAGCCGTATAGCGCAAATATTCTTCGTTGCTTAAGTAAAAAGGAACACCCAGTTCATCCTCGCCCAAGGTGGTTTCAAAGTAGTATTTTCCCGTAACAGGGTCGTATTGAATCTTGGTTTCGATGTTTTCTGGAGCAGGCAAGTCCATGGGCGACACATCGTCCAAATCGTCGTGTGTTTCGGCGTAGTTTTTAGAGATGGGATAACGCAAACTATCCGATGCAGCAGGCGCATCTTGAGCGTACATCACATGCACGCAGCATGCAAGCACCAACAATGCGAAAACATAACGGATATTACGCCAGATTTTTTCCAACTCCTACAACAATTTAAGGGCTTTCTTAATCACTTGTTCAACAGAAAGTGTAGGTTCGTCGGATAAAATTTTCTTGACTACTTTTTGCGATTGCGCTGCCACAAAGCCCAACATAGAAAGGGCCGCCACAGCTTCCGAAGCAATTTGAGCATTGGCAGCGGTATCAACCATAGCCAGAGCAGGCCCCGCTTCCAATTCGTTTATCTTATCTTTCAAATCGACTAAAATGCGTTGGGCAGTTTTAAGACCAATGCCTTTAACCGACTTAATCAAATGTACATTTTCTGTTCGGATGGCTTGACACAATTCTGGGGTCGACAACGACGACAAAATAACGCGAGCCGTTCCTGCACCTACACCCGATACCGAAATCAACAACAAAAACATGCGTCTTTCGGCAGCTGTAGCAAAACCGTACAACACAAATGCATCTTCGCGAATGGATTCGTACAGATACAATTTGGTAGCCGATTTATCTTGTATAGCGCTGTATGTTTGCAACGATATATTGATCATATAACCCACTCCTTGTGTTTCTAAGACCACGTACGCGGGAGTTATCTCTACAATATCGCCTTTAAGGTATTCAAACATATTTTATGCACTTACAATTACGAACCTACAAAGGTAGCAAAAAAATCTACAAAACCTACAAAATATCAACGTATTAAACCCTCAAATAGTATATCGTTTTAAGTTAAAAAAATCCAAAAGTACAAGACTTTTGGATTTTCATATCTATACTTCTCATTATCAGCGTAAAAAAGCAACACTTCCAGGGATATCACCTGTGGTGTGTTTCCACAAAAGATGCCCCTCTGCATTGCAATAGTAAAGTATACCAGGCGTAACAAAATCGGAAGCATCGGTCAAGACAATATCACCCGTGGTAGGATGTACCGCTACCGAATAGGGATAAATAATTTTTTCTTGCACATCGGCACTTAAAAACGAGCCCGAATTGATGGTATGCGTCCTCAAATTGATGGTATAATATTCGTAAACGGTTTTGTACTCGGGAGCAGGTCCGTATTCGATGTTGATAACGTACGCCACATCGCCTTTGATGGCTACAGAAGTTACCCCTTTGCCCAATGTTTTTACAATTTGTTCGGTTTGGGTATCCAATACATACAAATTAGGCAACACATCGTAATAGTTACCTCTACTGCTTACATACAAGCTGCCATCGGGCGCTAAAAATACTCGATGCAAGTTAATGGCAACCTCTATTTTTTTGATTTCGGTAAAACTTTGTAAATCAATCACAGACAAGGTGTTATCGTAATTTTCGGGGGTATAACCGCCCGAGTTGGCAACGTACAATTTACCGCCTTTAATGGCCATTTCTTCGGGTTGACGACCCACGGTTACACTACGTCCCAACGCATAGGTAGTGGTATCCATTTCTACCACATAACCAAGTTGTGTTCCGCCCATCTGCATTTGTCCTGCATACGAACTGAAATACGCTTTCCCTTGGTCAAAAATCATGCTCCTAACATTGGGAATTTCTACCGATGCCAGGTGTTTCGCCGTTTTAGCATCCATAATTTCTACCAAATTAGAGCCATTGATAATGGCATACATTTTACTGCCATAAATGGCCAATAGTGTACCCACATCGCCCAGCTCGCCAATAATAGACGGATTGCGTTGCGCAAAAATATCGTTTTCGTAAACACCTGTTGCGTAGGCAAAATAATCCAGGGTAGCCTTATTGGCACCCATCACCCCCTCGTTGAGCACATAAAAACCTTGGTAATCGGTTTGTACATCGGGATAGGTAGGATCTTCATCAGGGTTAGGTCCACTGGGTTCTGGAGATTGGCAAGCCGCCAACAAAAGCAAGGCAAACAGCCACACGTTTTTCATTTTCATTCTCTTATTCTTGATAGGTTATTTTTAGGGTAACTTTGCCATTGATACCTGGCATGGGGTAATTGCGCACCACTTCGTATTGTTGATTCAGCAAGTTATTAACATCGACCGATACGTAAAAATCGCACTTTTTATAATTGAATTGCGTTCCCAACGACACATCGTGCGTAAACCAAGGTTCTACGTAATTAACTGGTATATTGGCACTTTGCTCGTAGCGCTCGCCCGTGTAAATAAAACTGTAATGCAAATGCCATCCTTTATAACCCAGCTGCAACAAGGCCGAGGCACTGTGCCAAGGGGTATAGGCAATTTGTCCTCCGTAATAAGGACTATTGGGGTTCGATACATCTTGTGCCTGCGTATACGTGTACGTCCCTTTCAAGCCCATCGACCAATTATCGTCAAAACGGAAGCCCATATCGAACGTAACGTCTGTACCGATAATTTGTACCTTGCCCAAGTTCATCATCTGCCAACGGAAGGGGTTAGAAGCAGGTACCGAAACAATTTTATTGGTAACAAAGTTGTAGTACGCATCGGCTTGCACACCCACCGACTCTAGCACATCGCCAGGGTGTTGATAACGATAGGTTACGCCCACATCTACCTGGTCTGCTATTTCGGGTTGCAACGAAGCATTGCCTATAAAAGTATAGTACAAATCGTTAAATGTAGGCATTCTAAATGCACGCTTGTAAAATGCCCTGATATCAAACAATTGGTCTAACATAGGGCGTACCGCCAACACCACAGCAGGAGTAAACACACTCCTAGGAGCACTTGCCACGCCTTTTTCTACTTGTTCGTGTACAAACGTACCCAACACGCTGGCTTGCAATTTAACATAGTCCCAATTAAAATCGGTTACGGCCGATAGGTACCCTGTATAACGTGTCGGAAAAACAAAACCCGCCACATCGCTGGCTAAATAATTCCACTGAAAATCGGCCGACAAGCCTAATTTCCACCATCGATACACCGTAAACGCATTGGCTACCGATAAGTAAGCTTCTTGCTGCTGATACGTATTGTCAATGTATCGGGTTACGGTATCGGGATTCAGGTAACGGGTATAGTCGTAGGCATATTTTGCCTTTACCATGAGTTCGTAAAACGATAGCACTTTTTGCTGATACGAACCTTGCAAAAAGAAGTTATTATCCCATTGTCGCTGATGATGTTCGTACACATTGCGCGCCACATACCCCGGCAAACCACGGTTAGAGTAATAATTGTACACCTGTGCTTTCCAACTGCCTTTGTGCAACTTTCCAAACACAGCTGCTTCTGCCCTAACAGCATTGATATCGGCATTTTCGCGTACCATGGTGGTATCGTACAGCACCGTACCATCGGGGGCTTGCTTGTAGTTTCTAAAATGATAACGCCCCGTAGCATATGTATACTCAGCACTTACCGATGTAGCAATGGAATCGGTCCATTTTTGTTGCCACAACACGGCTGGGTTGGCCAATCCAAAAGAGCCTGCTTTTAGTGTTCCTGTAATTTTTGTTTTGCCACGCGTAAATTCGGGATGCTTGGTAGTTAAGTAGATGGTTCCCGCCGCCCCATAATCTTTTGCCGCCTGCAAAATATCGGTTTTATGACCGTTGTAGAGTTGAATTTCTTGCAAGTTATCAATTGAGAATCGCCCCAAATCAATTTGTCCGTTTTGTGCATTACCCAACTGAATACCATCGTAAAAAACACCCATTTGTTGGGTACCCATACTCCTGATATTGATGGTTTTAATACCACCCACTCCACCAAAATCTTTCAGCTGCACGCCCGAAAAAAAGCGAATGGCATCGGCCACCGATTGGGTATTGAGTTTGGTAAGCACCTCGCTATCCATACTTTGCACAGGCACCACAGCAGCACGCTTACGGGGCTGGGTAAACTCAACCTCGGTTAGTTCGTATATGTGTGCCGTATCAAAAGCAGAGAACACCAGCTCTTGCCCATATAACCCATGGTTACACAGCCAAGTACACAATAATAAAATAACAGCATAAATACGTTTCATAAAACCAGCCTTTTGCGCGAAAGCTACTTTACAATATGAAATATTGGCAGGTTTTCTGACTTGTTTCGTTTCAAACTCCTTCCCAACCTCAAAGGTCAGTGGATTTAGTTTTGTTTGAAATGGTTTTAAGAAACTTACAGCAGCGCGACTGTTCAGGATTTTCACCTGATTCCCTTTTCAATGAAGCAACGAGCGTTGCTTTATCACCAATACGAGGCAAAGTTACGATTTTTTTTTGTGTTACAAAAAAAAATTGGTGAGGCGGTGAGGCGATGCAATCTGACGACATTTGGTGGAGGTCGGAATACGATTGATATGTGCAAAAAAGTTAAGCAAATTGTGTTGTTTGAGTGAAGCGAGTTCACATTTTGTAGTTTTTGTATGTGTAACTCCCGACCGAAA
>JAGCMZ010000089.1 GCA_017646225.1 Paludibacteraceae bacterium
ACCTATTTGCTAACCTTAAAATCAAATACTATGAAAAAATCACAATGCAAAGATGCAGTGATTTTTTGAATTTGAATGCACACTTGCAGATATTTTAACCAAAATGGCGCATTTTTAGCATTTTTGTGCAATTTTATTACAAAGACACTACAAATACCCTACAAAACTGTTAAAAGTTATCGTAGCAATAGTGTACAATATCCAAATCGTTGGTAGATTATTTCAATAAGTATAGAATACCTATTGCAAGAAGTATTAAGCCAATTTTTATGCCAGCACGCAATAATTGGATAAGCGCATACTTGCCTACCTGTTTGGCTTGTTCTTTGGCAGTTGGTTCAATGTTTATCGTTTGGAATTCGTCCGCAACCTTTTGAGTGGCTACTTGTTCAATTTGTAGTTTTATGATGCTAACAATCTTTTCAACTTGTTTTTTGTCATATGCTTGGATGTCGATTTTTTGCACGCTATTATCGTGCTCAATCAAGAAGATTCCGGTGTTATCACCTTCAGTTGTATAGACAACACTTTTTAGACTCTTTATGTCATATTCTTGGTAACTGTAAAATGATGTCCATTTTTTAATCTTTCTGTTTTCAAAAGCAATACAATCTCCGTAAAGAAAAAATAGAATCGGAATCAGAGAAATAATTGGAACTACGCAAATAAGTACAAGATGTATCGTTGAGGTGGGTATTGCCCAATTGTTTTTGCTTAATATATAGCATATAAATATTCCACATAGTACGATGTATATAAAATACGTTACTATTTTTGTGGTAATTCCGCTCGTAAAATACTCCTCTCCCTTGTATAATGATTTTTTTATGTTCGATAATTCTTGTATATTGGAAATAAAGTTCATGGTAAGGTGTTGCTGGTTAGTTGATAAACAAATAGTCGTAATGAATAAACGGACGCAGGCCTTTTTTGCCGATGTTAGCCGTCGCTTTTACGCTGTCCATTTGCGCTTTGCCAACCCCTAATTCAGTGCCGTCTTCAGTCATAATTTTTACGATATCGCCTTTCTCAAAGTTTCCTTCTATGGCCACAATACCAATAAAAAGCAATGAGTGCGCTTTTTCGGTACTCAACGCCTCACCAGCACCTTGGTTAACAATTACCTTGCCTTTGGCAAAACTTTCGCTGTGAGCAATCCATTTTTTTACGCCCGATGCTACGTTTTCGTTCGCAATAAAAGTGGTGTGGGTAACTTGGCTGTTTTTATCAATCAAATCCAGCAAAATTCCGTCTCGTTTGCCATTGGCAATCATTACGGTAATGCCTTCTTCTGCTACTTTTCGTGCAATGTTACATTTGGTAAGCATACCGCCTCTACCAAACGACGATTTGCCCGTTTGTATGTACTTGGATAGGTTGCGTTTAGGAGCAATCTCGGTAATTACTTTTGACTGAGGCAAATTGGGATCGCCGTCGTAAATGCCATCAATGTTGCTTAAAATAATCAAGGCTTCTGCTTGCATCATGGTGGCTAGTAGTCCCGAAAGTTCATCGTTATCGGTAAACATTAGTTCTGTAACCGATATGGTGTCGTTCTCGTTCACAATGGGCACCACCTTGTTGTCTAGCATCACGCTCATGCAATCCTTTTGGGTTAGGTATTGGATGCGTGTGCCAAAACTTTCCTTGGTAGTGAGTACTTGGCCACATACCATGTTGTGTTTGGCAAACAATTCGTAGTAGCGGTTAATTAGTTTGGCTTGCCCTACTGCAGAGAATAACTGTCTGGCCGATACGGGGTCTAACTTTTTTTGTAGCTTCATTTCGCTTCTGCCCGATGCTACGGCACCCGACGATACCAAGATAACCTCTACGCCTGCTTGGTGTAGTTGTGCTACTTGGTTTACCAACGATTCCATGCGTGCTGTATCCAATGTACCATCTTTTTGGGTTAGCACATTGCTACCAATTTTTACTACAACACGTTTAAATTTAGCCTCCATATTGGGTTGTTATTGATTGTCTTTTTGTCTAATTTCTACACGACGAATTTTACCGCTAATGGTTTTGGGTAGTTCGTCTACAAATTCAATAATACGTGGGTATTTATAAGGTGCTGTTACGCGTTTTACGTAATCTTGCAATTCTTTAATCAGCTCTTCTCCCGCTTTTGCTTTGTAAGCAGGGGCTAGTACGATGGTAGCTTTTACCACTTGTCCACGAATAGGGTCGGGAACCGCGGTAATAGCACATTCTACCACAGCATCGTGCGACATAAGGGCACTTTCTACCTCAAAAGGTCAATGCGGTAGCCCGACGATTTAATAACGTCGTCATTTCTGCCTACAAACCAGAAATAGTCGTCTTCGTCTTTCCATGCTACGTCGCCTGTGTGGTAAATGCCATCGTGGTAGGCTTCTTTGGTACGCGCTTCGTCGCGGTAGTAGCCCAAGAACAAACCGTATGGTTTTTGGTTTTCGTCTATACGAATAATAATTTCACCTTGTTCGCCCACTTCGGCGCTACGTCCGTCGCCCATCACAATATCCACGTTGTAAGCAGGGTTGGGTTTGCCCATCGAACCGGGTTTGGGTTCCATCCAAGGTGTGGTAAGCACGGTACAGGTGGTTTCGGTTTGGCCAAAACCTTCGCGCAATTTAATGCCGGTTAGTTCGTAGAACTCTTGGTAAACGCTAGGGTTAAGCGCTTCGCCTGCAATGGTAGCCCACTTTAGCGAAGAAAGATTGTATTTGGTCAAGTCCTCACGAATCATAAAGCGGAAAATGGTAGGAGGCGCACAGAACGAAGTGATTTTGTACGTTTCTATCATTTTTAGCATATCGGCTGGAGTGAATTTTTCGTGATCGTACACAAAGATAGAAGCACCTGCAATCATTTGGCCATACAATTTTCCCCATACAGCTTTACCCCGACCGGTATCTGCCACGGTAAGGTGTAAACTATCTTCGTGTAGGTTGTGCCAGTAACTACCTGTAACGATGTGTCCCAATGGATAGGTAAAGTCGTGTGCTACCATTTTGGGGTTGCCCGATGTGCCCGATGTAAAGTAAATAATCGATATATCATCGTTGGTGTTGATATGCTCTTCGCGTACGTAAGCAGGAGCATTTTCAATGCCTTTGGTAAAATCTTCGAATCCTTCGTACACTTCGGGGCCTACCGAAATAACGTTTTTAACGCTAGGACATTTGGGTAGGGCGTTTTTGATGTGGTCTAGTACCACCGTTTCGCCTACAGCTACAATGGCCTTGATGTCGGCAGCCTCGCAGCGATAAATAATGTCTTTTTCGGTCAATAAGTGGGTAGCAGGAATTACCACAGCACCCAATTTGTGCAACGCAATAATCGAATACCAAAATTCAAAGCGACGTTTTAAAATAAGCATCACCATGTCGCCTTTCCCAATGCCTAATTGTTTAAAATAGGCAGCGGTTTTGTCGGTTTCACGTTTCAAATCGGCATACGTAAAATCAATGTGCTGGCCCTTGTCGTTGGTCCAGCAAATAGCACGCTTATCGGGTTGCTCTGCAGCCCATGCGTCTACAACATCATACCCAAAGTTAAAATTTTGGGGTGCTTTTATTTTTAGGTTCTTTGCAAAATCTTCTTGCGAAGTAAAGCTGGTTTTCTCTACAAAACGTTCTAACATATGCTTATAAGATAATGGCCAAGAAACGGGCCTTTTCGTTATTTAATGCTTTCATTCCGTGTGGTTTGGTAGCATCAAAATAGATACTATCACCTTCTTCCAATACAATCTCTTTCCCGTCAATCTCTAGCAAAAGAGAACCCTTTTCAATCAAGTTAAACTCTTGTCCTGGGTGTGTATTTAGGTGAATAGG
Organism: Paludibacteraceae bacterium; assembly: GCA_017646225.1. Lineage (GTDB taxonomy): Bacteria > Bacteroidota > Bacteroidia > Bacteroidales > Paludibacteraceae > Enterocola. The sequence continues at coordinate 3,825 of JAGCMZ010000089.1, forward strand.
GTTGTCATTGGGTTCTACGGTTACCAAAAATGGGGTAGCCTTGGCATTTTTAAAACCACCTGCCAAGTCGCGGTATTTGTAGGCTTTACTGCGTTCCACAGAAATACCTCTTCCCTTACGAGTAACAAAGTAGCTTTGTGCATGTGCTTCGTCGCCCGAAATCAACACAGATGTATCCACTTTGAATATTTGAGAAAGTTGGCAGATATAGTTCATTGGAATATCCACCTCGCCTGTTTCGTAGCTCTCGTATGTTCCAACTTCGATACCTGTTTTTTCAGCCATTTCGGCTGTACTCAAATCAATAGAATCACGAAGACCACGTAAGCGTTCTGCAATTTCCTTCATCATAATTCTAACAATATATTTTATTAATTTATTAACT
>JAGCMZ010000090.1 GCA_017646225.1 Paludibacteraceae bacterium
GGTTTTAGGGTATTGGTTGCGGTGTCACCTTTTAAACCAGGTTCGGTGTAGGTAACTTTCAATACTACTTTGGTAGCAACTTCGGCAGTAAGAACAGTTTCGGTAGATGTGTCGGTAAGAACGTCAACTACATCGCCTTCTTTCATAAATGCCAAACCGGTAATTTTATTTTTTTCGATAGGAATTTGTTCGAAGGTTTCTTGGTTCATGAAGATTAAATCTTCGCCTTCTTGGTATAGGTATTGGTAAGGACGACGTTCGACGCGTACATCTTCTAATTTGAAACCAATTTGGAAAGTTCTTTCCAATACGCGTCCGTCCACTACGTCGCGCATTTTGGTACGCATAAAGGTGTTTCCTTTACCAGGTTTTAGGTGAAAAAATTCGATAACAAAATACAAACGACCATCCATGCGGATACACATGCCGTTTTTAATGTCTTGAGAGTTAATCATAATGGTATAAAAAATTAATGAATATTATTATTTAATTTACTTGAACCGCAAATTTAGTATAAATCTTTTATATTGCACAAAAAAAGCGACCATTTGGTCGCTTTTTTTTGCGTATGCAGAACAGATTACATCATGCCGCCCATACCGCCGCCCATTGGAGGCATAGCAGGAGCAGGGTTGTCTTCTTTTTTGTCCGATACGATGCAAGCGGTAGTTAACAACATACCTGCAATAGAAGCTGCATTTTCTAGTGCAACGCGGGTTACTTTAGCAGGGTCAATTACACCGCTAGACATTAGGTTTTCGAATACATCGGTACGAGCGTTGTAACCAAAGTCGCCTTTTCCTTCGCGTACTTTTTGTACAATAACCGCTCCTTCTTTGACAGCGTTGGCTACAATTTGACGTAGAGGCTCTTCGATGGCACGACGTACAATTTGAATACCGGTGGTTTCGTCTTCGTTGTCGCCTTTAAGGTCTTCTAGTGCGCTAATAGCACGGATGTAAGCCACACCGCCACCAGGTACGATACCTTCTTCGATGGCTGCGCGGGTAGCGCTAAGCGCATCGTCTACGCGGTCTTTCTTTTCTTTCATTTCTACTTCCGATGGAGCACCGATGTAAAGAACTGCTACACCGCCTGCCAATTTAGCCAAGCGTTCTTGTAGTTTTTCGCGATCGTAGTCTGAAGTAGTTTTTTCAATTTGTGCTTTGATTTGTGCAACACGAGCAGCAATGTTTTCTTTAGCACCAGCACCGTTTACAATGGTAGTGTTGTCTTTGTTGATGGTAATGTTTTCTGCAGTACCCAACAAATCGATGGTAGCGGTTTCTAGTTTCAAACCTTGTTCTTCGCTAATAACAGTACCGCCAGTAAGAACGGCAATGTCTTGAAGCATTTCTTTGCGACGATCGCCAAAACCAGGTGCTTTTACAGCGCAAACACGCAAGTTAGCACGCAAACGGTTTACTACCAAAGCAGTAAGCGCTTCGCTGTCTACGTCTTCGGCAATAATCAACAAAGGACGATTGCTTTGTACAGTAGCTTCTAGCAAAGGTAGAATTTCTTTAAGCGATGAGATTTTTTTGTCGTGGATAAGTACCAATGATCTTTCCATAACAACTTCCATTTTTTCGGTGTCGGTTACAAAGTAGGGTGATAGGTAACCGCGGTCAAATTGCATACCTTCTACTACGTCAACAGTGGTGTCGGTACCTTTGGCTTCTTCTACGGTAATAACGCCTTCTTTTTTCACTTTTGCCATAGCATCGGCAATCAGTTTACCAATTTCGTTATCGTTGTTAGCCGAAATAGTAGCTACTTGTTCAATTTTGCTGATGTCTTCGCCCACTTCTTCGCTTTGTGCTTTGATGGCTTCTACCACTTTGGCAACCGCTTTGTCGATACCACGTTTCAAATCCATTGGGTTGGCACCTGCAGCTACGTTTTTAAGACCCACCGAAATGATGGCTTGTGCCAATACAGTAGCAGTAGTAGTACCGTCACCAGCGTTGTCGCCGGTTTTAGAAGCTACTTCTTTTACCAACTGAGCACCCATGTTAGCATTGGGATCTTCTAGTTCAATTTCTTTGGCAACGCTCACACCGTCTTTGGTAATGTGAGGAGCACCAAATTTTTTAGCCAAAATAACGTTTCTACCTTTAGGGCCTAGGGTTACTTTTACTGCGTTAGCCAATTCGTCTACACCTTTTTTAAGTAGATCGCTGGCTTCGATATCAAATTTAATTTCTTTTGCCATGATATATTTGTAGTTAAATGATTGCTAAAATGTCGCTTTGACGCATGATTAGGTATTTTTCGCCTTCCCATTCAATTTCGGTACCAGCGTATTTGCCGTAAAGTACGGTGTCGTCTACTTTTACTACCATTTCTTCGTCTTTGGTGCCACCACCCACAGCAATTACTTTGCCTTGTAGGGGTTTTTCTTTGGCTGAATCGGGTAGGATAATGCCGCTAGCGGTTTTAGCTTCGGCTACGGCAGGTGCAATAAGCACTCTGTCTGCTAAGGGTTTAATTTTTGTCATGATGTTATTTTTTTATGTTGATTGTCGCTTGTTGATTGTCGCTTGTCATTTTAACTACTTGCGACTATATTATTACAAATTCCGTGCCAAATAAAAAAAGGTGACAAACTGTCACCTTTTATATGTGTATGTAGCGAAAACTTATTCAGCTGGAGCAGCAGGAACTTCTGCAGGTGCTTCTGCTGGAGCTGCTACAGGAGCAACAGGGCTTTCTACAGGAGCAGCAGTTTCCATAATTTTATTTTGAAGAGCCGAACCTTGTGCTACTTCTTTGTCTGAACCGCTAAAACCAACAGCTGCAACGCAAAGAACTACCATGATGGCTACCAATGACCAAGTAGCTTTTTCTACAAAATCGGTAGTTTTACGAACACCCAACACTTGGTTAGAAGAAGCAAAACCAGAAGCCAAGCCACCTCCTTTAGATTTTTGTGAGATAACTAGTAAAATTAACAAGATGCCGACTACAACGGCCAATACGACTAATACGGTAAACATACTATTTAGGAATTTTGAATTATTTTAGTTAAAAATCGAATTTGGTCTGCAAAGTAAGTATTTTTTTCTGGATATTTCAAATTTAATTTTTCAAAAATGTGCAATGCATTTTGGTATTGTCCTTGTTTGATGTAAATTTTTGCCAAACTTTCGGTAAAAACACTGTCGCTTACTTCGCTTTCCAAGTTGGGTTGAGGGTCTTCGTACTCAAATTTATCGGAAAACTGAATTTTAGGATTATTGGCAATAAATTTGTCAATAAGCGCTTGTTGTTTAAGAGGTTTGCTGGGTTCCTCCTTGGGTAATTCGGGTAGTTGATACGATTCGGTTACAGAGCTTGTCGAAGTGTTGTTGAATTTGGTAACCTGTACTGCAGGTTTTTCTATTAGCTGCTGCAACGCCTCTCTGTGATAGGTATTTAACGTCGCTTTTTGCAAGTAGGCGTTAAATTGCAAATCGTTTATATTCGATAAATTTTTAGTATACAACAAGGTAAAGGTAGCGCAGTAAGGGTACAAATCTGCCAACGCACGCATGTCTGCCAGCGTACTTTTGTCTAGGCATTCGGGGTGTGCTATGTAATAGTTAAGCTCTGCAGTTGTCATCTTACCAGTTGGCTACGGTGTTGTTGTAAATGTTTTCGCAAATTTCGTCTACCAATTCGTCAATCAACTGGTCTTGTACATCGGTAAGCAACAAGTTACTGTCAAAATTACGGTAGGCGGTATAGGTGCGCTCAAAGTCTTCTTCGTGGTTGGTGTTGTTGGTGTATCGAACGTTTACACGTAGGGTAATACGTGTTTCGGCCGATAACGAGTTAGAGGTCATACCCATGGGGGTAACATCGTAACCAACTACCTCGCCCGATAGCTCTAAATCGCCGTTGCGGTCTACCAAACTCAAACGGGTTTGTCGGGTATAGGTATCCTTAATCTTTTCGTTCAATACCGATGTAAGGGGAGCATATACCATGGCAGCATGGTTGGTAAAGTCTTCGATGGCAATGGTTTTGATTTTATCGTAGTCGATAACCGTACCATTGAACTTATACGATATGGTGCACGATGCGGCTACAAGGCACAAAAACGTACTTGCTATGTATATCCAATTTCTCATTCTAATCCGTAAGCTTTAATTTTACGATA
>JAGCMZ010000091.1 GCA_017646225.1 Paludibacteraceae bacterium
GCTTCTTTTTTGTTTGCAAAAAATTTTTTGCGGCATTGAGAATTTCGAGAAAGTTAGGGTCCAAACGATTAAGTTCGTATTCGAAAAGTCTGAAACATTCACCCATGGAATTTTTGCCGTTGTCGCTAAGTCGTACGGTAAGCGGTGTTTCTTGCAACTGAGTAGTTGCTTTTGCAAGAGTACAGCTTTCGTCTTTGTCGTAGTAGAGACTCATGATATCGGCATCGAGTTTGTCACACATGTATGCAAAGATAGATTCGGGAGTTTTGTGCTCATCAAATTCGAAAATCAAAGATTTGTATGTGTCGGATTTGTTTAGATGTGCAAGAACTTGTTCTACAGCTTTGTGGCCGATGGTAGCTTTTTCTTCGGCAGAAACGCCGTCGCAAGGTGTGATATCGGGAATTACGATTTCTTCGGTTTCATGAAGTACAAGCATCATCAAGACTTTGGACAAGTCGATGTTGTAGTGATACTCAGACTCAATGGCGATAGCCAAAATGCATGTGCTGAAAACGTGTTCTGCTACACTTTCAAGACGTTCACGCGGAACATTCCATTGCTTCCAACCAGAACGAACAATTTCTTTAAGATGGTTTGCAAGGAAATAAAATTCCAAAACATTTGTTGCGGGACTAAGATTAGCCATGCGGAAATTCTCCTTTCGTGTATAGATTTTGAACTAATTAATATATCAAAAAGGTTAAAAAGTCAATATTTTGAAAAAGAAGTAGACATAATGCTGGGAAACGTGATATAATCACATCGTCTTAAATAGTCAGAGTATTTAATATGTGGTTGCTCTAACCCGCATATACAAGGATTTTGTTGCACAAAAACCTGTAGGCATCAGAGTCTACCGTTTCGGTGGAAAGCATCAAGAATTTATTACAAATATGGAGGTAATTATTGTGCCAAGAAGAAATCAAGTTCAATTATTCAGACCTGTCGTTGACAGAAGAGAGCAGATTGCATACGAGGTATTGTCCCTGCAGAGAAGTGCAGAACCTGGATGCATGATTGACGACTATGTGGTCGACTGCGCAAACTACGTTGCTAAGCGTGTTATCATCACCATTTGCAACAGACTGGACGAAACCCGCGAGGCTCTGCTGAGCAAACAGAACTACAGCCTTGTCCTGCATGTCCAGGCTCATGACGATATGGGCGACACCGAAGTTTCCGTGATTCGTTGGGAACATCCTATTTACCACGAACTGAACGGCGAAATCAACCTTGCTACGTCTTACGGCTATCTTTTTGCAAGAGGCGTGGCATATTTCTACAACGAATGGTTCGAAGCACTGATTGAGGCGTTTGAAAGCCTGTTGGATTATTCTGGTGACATGGCTTTGAACGAAGAAAACGAAGAGGACGAGAACCATTACAAGTGGTATATCAACGTCAAGAACTAACCTTAGACTGTAACTGATAGAACAACACCATCAAGGAGGAACATGAATGAAGGAAATGGTTACTATCGGAAAGGTTGCTACGACCGAACAAGAGCGACTCGCGTTCGAGATTATCAACCTCCGAGAAAAAGCTGAACAAGGTAAGAAACCCGACGACTATCTTAAA
>JAGCMZ010000092.1 GCA_017646225.1 Paludibacteraceae bacterium
CGTAGAGGACGATGTAGTAAAGAATGTAACCTGCTTTTTAGGCGAAGAATTTTATTTGAGCAATTTTTTTAACGCCAAATGCTCCATTGTTTGATGCTTCTTATACCTCTGTGGGGGTAAATTATAAACCTCACCCTAGGGTGTCGTTACTAGGTGCGTACGAGTTTCAGTACCTTGCTGGCGACGAAATGCGTCATCGTCTAAAATTGATGGTTACCCCCAATGTTAAGTTTGGCGATTTTACCTTATCGTTGCGCGAACGCTTCCAAATGACGTATAGCATGGCAGACCAATCGTACGATTGGTTATTACGTAGCCGTTTGCGTTTAGATTATATGATCCCATCTACTCCTTTGGGTACCTATATTTATGCCGAGATGTATAACCCATTAGAAACTAATCCTGCTTGCTGGTACGATATGTTTGGCTATGGTGCCGGTTTAGATTGGGTTATTGATGATAACAATATTTTAGGTTTATTTTACGAGTTCTCGCACTCTGTCGATTCGTACTATCACCTAATTGGTGTGGCATATGTATTGGGTTGGTGGAAATAACCTGTGCAAAATAAATACACTCTTGTAAAAGGGATATAAAAATAGGCTGACTTAATTAGTCAGCCTATTTTTTATGTTAATTGATTACTAGCGTTTTAGGGTAAAGTGACCGCTTATCCAGTCGCGTAATTCATTTAACTTAATCAAATACCAATAATCATCCATCGGCATGGGGTGACCATTGTAATAGCCATCCCATCCTTCGTCTTGTCCTTTGTATCGAACAAGCAGTTTGTGGAATCTGTCGTAAATTTCAATGTCGGCCATGGGATAATATTCAATGTTTTCAATTTCCCATCTGTCGTTCAAACCATCTCCGTTGGGAGTGAAGAATATAGCTGGTTTAGCAAGAGGTGGTTCCGATTCTACAGTAATTTGGACCGTACTTAAAGGAGATAAACAACCGTCTTTTTCTGCTTGTAATTGCAACTGATAGGTGCCGGGTTCGTTGGCAGTAAAGGTAAATGTATTGCCCGTGTCTTGTGTACTGCCATCTAGGTACCAGGTATAGGTAACTTGTGGCTGATTAGGCGCATGAAACTCCTTAACCGTACCAAGAGATAGGGTTACTGAAGGTGTAGTTTGGGCGTACAATGCGCCTACAAACATGTACCAGCAACTTAGTAATATGTACCTAAGTTGTTTCATGCACTGCCTGTGTCTAGCCTATTACCAGCTAATAGAAGGTGCAGCAACGGCAGGTTTAACGGTTACAGTATAGGTGGCAGGTTTGCCTTCACAATCGCCAGCGTAGGGAGTAATGGTATATACCACGTCGGCGCTGGTAGCATTGCTGTTTACAAAATAGTCGTTTTGTAGTGCACTAGCATCGGTAAACTCGGTGCCAGCAGCATCTATGGCAATGCCAAAGCGGGTTACACCAGTAGGAACGTCTACTTTGATAATCCATTTGTTGATGGTTACGTTGGTGCCAGCTGTGCTAACAAAGGTGGTAGGTAGGCTATAGGTAACTTTGTCTTCTTGCTCGGTGGTTACAAACGAACACAAGGTTTCGGTTTCGTTGGACATTTCGGGCATAGGGGCAACGGTTACGGCTACAACGCTCCATGGACCTTTACAGCCATCTTTGGTGGCTTGCGATTTTAAATCAAAGTTACCTTCGGTTAACCAATCTACCGTAAAGGTGTTGGTGGTTGATTCGGTGTAATCGTAATTGGTTCCCATAATACCGCTTTCTACTTTCCAAGCATAACTGTCTGCAAAGTCGGGGTTAATGGTGTAGGTGGTAGATTTCGACTGACACACCGTTTGGGTGGCTTGTGGGGCGTTGGCTTGTTCGGCCGCGGGGGCTGTTTGTGCTACTGCATGTACACTCATAGCAGCCAATAAAATGGCTACCAAACTGATTTTTTTTTGCTACATTCTTCATAATTCTTTGTATTTAATAGTTACTAATTATTCTGGAAACGTAATGTTGGGTGCCACTGGGTTAGGTACGGCGGTAAAGGTGCCCGACTGGGTAGCTGGGGCACATACTGCATCTTGTCCGGTGGTACTGATGGTGTATGATAAAGTTTCTGTAAATGTTCCTGTTGCTGTAATGGTTTGGGCATCGGCATCGGTAGTAAAGGTATAGCCCTTGGCCAATGCTTGGGCTGCTGTTACGTTAAGGGTAACGCCTGTTGCGGTGCCTCCGTAGGTAAAGGTAACTTCTTGCAAGGGTTCGCCCACGCAGTCGCTTTGGGTGGCATGGCCTGTTACCGTTAGCGTGGGTCCTTCTTTTACGCTGATGCTTAGGGTAAGAATAGGTGCTTCGCACACTTCGCCCTCAATACCTTTGGCCGTAAACCTAATTTTATAATCGCCAATGGCTGTTGGCGTGCCACTAATGGTGCCCGATTTTTGACCTGCATTGTGGGTTAAGGTAAGTCCTTCGGGTAGTCCCGTGGAAATAGGTTCGCCATCGTTAAAGGTATAATCAATAAATTGAATACCCGTGGTTTTGTGCCCGTCTGCTTTGTAGGTAACGGGTTGAATAGCGGTGCCTAAGCAGGTGTTTTGAGTAGCATTGCCCGATGCCAACACCATGGTTTGGGGCGAACATCCGCAGTCTATATCAATTATTTGGGTAATGGCGTAGTTCAGACAAACGGGGAAAATATCTTTCCCAACGTTTTTAGCCACTTCGGGGTCGGACGACATAATTACCCTAAACCTAGGCTTTTCGGTAGGATGGTATTCGGTAGAGAAAATGTACGATATTTTATCCCAACCGCTACCATGGTACGATGTGTTGGATGGGTTAGGGTCGTCTGCAATAGTGTCCCACTTGCCTGTTTGGTAATTATAACGTTGCCATAGGTAGTAGGGTGCTCCGTCAAAAATTTGGTCGATGCCCTCGGTTTCTACGCTGATGGTAGTGTTCTCGCCGCATTCTACCTCTAGGGCGGGTTTAATGGATAGCAATGGCACGCACGATTTAAACTGAATATCGTCAATTAAAATGTCGTTACCAAGACCAGCCGAACCGTTGTTAATAATTTGTACCGTTAGGGTGGTGTTTTCGCCAGAAAAGAAGGCGGTGCTACCTTGTTTCCAACCGTCTGATGCTTTGATGTTGTTTACGTCCATTCGGGCGGTTAAAATTTCTTGGTTGTTTTGGTCTAATACCCTAAAACGGGTGTTAATGGGAGTAGTAGACGAGGCTACGGCTGCATTGGCAAACCAAGCCGAAAAGGTCATGTACATGTTTTTGCACAAGTCTGTGGCGGTGTACTCATAAATAAGTTCGCCCTTGTTTTTGCAGTTGGCCATAAGCATACCGCCGTTTACATCGTCGGGGGTATGGTCGGTAATGTTGTTGTACCAATAGTCGCCACTGGTGCGTACACTGCCTAAACAAGAACTTTGGGTACAACCATCTGGGGTGGTTTTGTCGCCCCTGCCACCGTACAGTGGATTGGCCAAAATGGCATAAAAACCATCGTGAATTTCTTTGCCACTGGGCGAAAAATCGTATACGTCGGTATTGATTTTTTCTTTTACATTGTCTACCTGACGGCGTGCCGTAGCGCTACCCAAGGTGCCAAAAGTAAGGTCAAGGTGGGTTTGGGTTTGACCCTCGCATTTAATTTTAACGTCTACTTTGTATTGGGCTGCCTTGCCTTCTGCATTGGTTACCTTATAATAGGTAGGTACAAAAGGTGTTGGGGCAATTACTTCGTTAAACGTGCCAGAAATAGCGCCCCCGTAGGGTTGCCAGGTAACGCCATCGTAAGAATATTCCCAGGTACAATTTGAGGTAGCTTCGGTGGCCGTTAGTTTTAGTTCGTCGCCTTGCTGAATGGGGTTGGGTAGGTTGGGTAGGATGATAAAGCGACTGCCAGCTTCGGCTTTCAACGTGTAGGTGCCGTTTTGTTCGGTTAAGATAAGACACACCCCGTCGCCATCGGTAAACCCTGTAATGGATAAGTCGCCTGTACCGCCCGATATGCCGGTTCCGTTGGTTACATTGATGGCAGCGTCCCAACCCCAATCTTCGCCAGCTACTCCGCCGTCTTTGCCTAAAACCTTAAACTTTTTATTGGACGTGTAGATAAAGCAACATTCGTAGTGGTCGCCAGCAGGAATAAACATACTGGCGTCTTCTGGTGTGGTGGTCCATTCGCTGGTGCCGTTAACACCCCCTGTAATGGCAAACGACATGGACGAAATAACCACTTCTTTGGTGGCTACTTGGGTGCCTGCTGTGGCACGATATTTAGTAGATACGCTAGGGCTAACCGTAATGGTGTTGTTGTAGGTGCCACTGGTGGTGCCGGTATAGATGTGCCAGGTATTGCCTTCGTCTTCAGAATATTCCCAAGTACAATTCCTATCGGCTCCTTGTGCTGTCAGTGTAACCGTTTGGCCCAGTATAATGTTGGCCGATGGGTTGGCTTCGATGTAAAAGGCTGGTGTGTATGCCTCGGCAGTAACCGTGTACGACGAACCATTTTGGGTAATAACGATGCAAACGTCTTGCCCTGTAGAAAATCCATTCAGCCCTAAATCGCTTCCGGAACTGCCACTAATGCCCGAACCCACGCTAAAACCGCTAAACTCGGCACCCCAACCCCAATCGTTGCCAGCTGTGCCATTGTCTTTTTTTAGGATTTTAAATTTATCGCCGTTAGCCACGGTAAAACAAAGTTCGTATCGGGTAGAAGAGGCTTGCGAAAAAATAGAAGAAGAACTGGGCGTGGTGCTCCACGATGGAGTTCCGTTGGGGCCGCCTGTAATGGCAAAAACCGTAGCAGCCTGTGCCGAAATAGACAATACAAAGCACAGACAACCAAACAACCAAGCACGTAAAAGGCTTGATGTACAGCTTTTTTGCACCATTTTATTCATAGTTTTAAGGCGCTGTTTTAAACAACAGACTTACAAAGTTAGCAAAAAAATGCGTACGAAGATTATTTTTTTTTTCTACTTTTGCACTGAATTCAGTGCGACATTTGTCGCGACTCGGCAAAACTAAAGTAAACTTAGTTCTGCTCTCGCTGCTCCAAATGTTGCCATAGATTATAAAAATAGAACTAATATGGGTTGCTTAGGAAACATTCTTTGGATTATTTTTGGCGGACTGTTTATAGCCTTAGAGTATTTTGTTGCTGGTATTGTCATGTGTATAACTATTATAGGTATACCTTTTGGTGTGCAGCTATTTAAATTAGGACTAATGGCATTGCTTCCATTTGGCTCTGCTGCCGTAGAACCTTCTGAGGATAAAGGTTACCTTTATGGTCTATTTAATATAGTGTGGCTATTAACTGGAGGCCTATGTATTGCGCTTACGCACCTTATATTTGGTATCTTGTTGTGTATTACCGTAGTAGGTATTCCTTTTGGCATGCAACACTTTAAATTGATGAGATTGGCCCTTTGGCCTTTTGGAAAAGCAGTGGTATAATAGCTTCTAGCAGCTAACAAAAAAGTGCGGTTTTACTCAAACCGCACTTTTTTTGCTATTTCGTATCCTTCGTCGTATAAATCTTGTAATTTTTTGATGTTACGTTCTATACGGTCTACCTGAATGGGTTTTTCGGGTCGGATAACTACAATTTCGCCTTTTTCTTCTAAACTTTCTACCAAGTCCAGTTGCTCGTTGTACAAAACACCTCGGTTCTCGATGGTTTTGCGTAGTTCGGGGTATTGTTTGTAAACAAAGGGCGGTAGTTTATCCAGGCGTGAGGGCGGTTTTCGGTACCCCTTGTTGCGGGTAAGCACCACCACGTTGTTGTTAAAGCCCAAACTGCGTGCACGCAAAATAGGAATAGAATCGGCCAATCCACCATCCAACATAGGCTCGTTATCTACGTGTGTAATGGGGCACACAAAGGGTAAACTGCTGGATGCTTTTACAATGTCGATGATGCGTTTGGGGTCGTTTTTTTCGCTATAATAGCAGGCTTGGCCAGTTTTGCACGATGTAGTTACCATTTCGTATTGCTCGGGGCATGCCGCGTATTTTTCGTAATCGTACGGAATAATCTCATTGGGAAAAGTATGAAACAGCAAATCAAAATCCATAATGTTACGTTTGGTAATCAGGTGTTTAATGCCAATGTATTGGTATTTTTCTAATAGGTCGATGTTGCTGTATTTGGCCCTGCCACGTTGGTTAGACATGTACGATAGCCCGTTGCAGGCGCCTGCACTTACGCCAATGGTGTAGGGAAAGCGGATGCCTCGGTCCATAAAATTATCCAGCACACCACAGGTAAACACGCCACGCATGCCACCGCCCTCTAAAATCAGTCCCGATTGCTCCGTTATTTTGACAGTCTGTTTCATCGTTTATTCAACTTGGGTTGAACTTACTTCTTTTGGTAGATTTTGTCAATAATCAACGCTAAAGCGCCATCGCCCGTTACGATACATGCCGTGCCAAAGTTGTCCATGGTAATGTAAAGCGCAATCATCAAGGCAATTTGATTTTCGTCAAACCCTAAAATGCTTTGCAATACACTCACTGCTGCCATAATGGCTCCACCGGGTACGCCTGGCGCTGCTACCATTACTACCCCCAACATGCAAATAAAGTAAATCATGTTACTGGCTTCTACGGGTGTGCCGTGCATCAACATCAGCGCAATGGCGCAGGCTACAATTTTAAGCGTACTACCCGAAAGGTGAATGGTGGCGCACAGTGGAATTACAAAATCGGCTACATCCTCGTTTACCTTATTCTTTAAGGTTTGTTGCAGCGTAACCGGAATGGTGGCTGCCGACGATTGGGTGCCCAAAGCGGTAAAGTAAGCCGGCATCATCGTCCACAATAATTTAAATGGATTGCGTTTGGTAACAATACCAGCGATGGTGTATTGAAGCAGCAAAACTACCACGTGTAGCGCAAAAATAATACCGATGATTTTAATAAATACCGCAAGCATAGTGGCAATTTGGCCCGATTGGGTGATGTTCAAAAAGATGCCAAAAATGTGCAAGGGTAGTAGGGGGATAATCACTTTTTCGATGCAGAGCGAAATGATGTTCTTAAACTCGTCTAGCATGTTTTTTAGGCTATTGCCCGTAATTTTGGTAATGCCCAATCCCAATAAAAAGGCCAAAAACAGGGCTGTCATTACCGACATAAGCGGTGGAATTCCAATGCTAAAGTAAGCCGTTAGGGCATTGTCTTGTGCCAAGTTGTTGGCAGCTTCACTGGCGTTTATCACCATAGGAAACAACCCCACGCTGGTGCCGTACGACATAAAACCCGAGATAAGGGTGGCAACATAGGCAAATCCTACGGTAATAAGCAACATTTTTCCGGCACGCTTGCCCATATCGGCAATGGCAGGGGCTACCAATCCCAATATAATTAAAGGTACTAAAAAGCCTAGCAGTTGGCTAAAAATATCGTTAAAGGTAACAAAAATCCGAATGCCCCAATGCGGCATCCAATTGCCTAATAGTATACCCAACGCAATGGCAATAAGAACTTTGGGTAGCAGTCCTAGTTTTAATTTCTTTAGCATATTTTAAAAGTTGTCGTGCAAAGGTATAAAAAAATCTTACTTATCCATCCATTGGTGGCGTAAAGAGCTTGTCTTATGACGGATACGAATTATGTACAGTACTGCTGCTGTTCCTAATCCAAAAATGTAGCCAATATACATGCCTGTAGGCCCCATGCCTAATGTAAATCCGCATAAATAACCTATAGGAATGTTTAGCACAATATAGGCAAGAAGCGAAATCCACGAAATCATTTTTACATCTTGCATGCCGCGCATAATGCCTACGCCAGCACATTGTAGCGCATCAAAAAGTTGAAATAACGCCACCATAATCAGTAGGTCTGAACCCAATGCAACCACTTCTGCATTCGACGTAAATAGCAGCGGAAGTTCGTTTCTAAATACGGTAAAGATGAGCGCAGCCGATAGGTTCCAAATTAGCACCAAATGGATGGTCGCTTTGGCGGTAATGCTCATATTAGTGGCATCGCGACTACCGTAAAAATGCGATACACGAATGGTTACTGCCGTTCCTAATGCCAATACAATCATAAACGATGTGTTGGCCATGGTCATGGCAATTTGATTGGCCCCTATAGCAGCCGTGGTAAACCATCCCATCATAATACCGGTAATAATAAAAGCAAGTGACTCCAAAGACATCTGAGCCGAAATGGGGAACCCCATTCTAAGCAGCGAGGTGATATCGGTACGCTTTAGTTTAATAGAAGAAAACAACGAGGTGTAAGAACGGTATTTATGGTTAAAAACAAAGTAGCCAATTCCTAGTAGGGGCATACAAATGCGCGATACAAGCGTTGCTAGCGCAGCCCCTTCTACGCCCATTTGGGGGGCACCCCATTTCCCGTAAATGAATATCCAGTTGAGCGCAATGTTTAGTACATTGCAAAACATCATCATCACCATGGGTGCAAATGTATTGCCTACACCATCCAAAAAGTTTTTAAATGCAGAAAAAAGCAATACGGGAAACAAACTATACGCCATCATCCTATAATAAGGAATGGCAGCGTCTACTACTTCAACCGGTTGCCCCATGTGGTAAAGCATAGGCTCAAAAGCCAATTGAATGAATACAAAAAAGATGCCTAATGCCGAAAAAAGTCCTATGGCATGCTTTAAATACGAGGCAGCGTGAAGTTTGTTACCTTGTGCATAAAGTTCCCCAATAAGCGGTGTAAGTCCTAGGGTAAGCCCTTGTCCTGCCAAAAAGAAGAGCAGTGATGTAGTAACGCCAAACGATACCGCAGCCAGCGGCAACGGATCGTTTCCCCCGTATTGACCCACCATTACATTGTCGGCAAATTGCACCAAAATGTACCCCAATTGCGAAATTACAATGGGCATAGAAAGCTTTAATATGGCTTTGTAATGCGGTTGGTATGTAGTAAAGCGGTAGCTCATATCCTTTTCTCTCCTCCTAAATTCTTTCGGCCTACAAAGGTATTCAAAAAATAGGGGATATGGTAGTTTGGTAGAATGATTTTGATGGTTAGAAAGATTTTATCTAAATTTGTAACAAAATAACGATTGATAAAAGCTTAATTATGACAGAAATTACAAAATGCCCTAAATGCAACGGCGAATATGTTTATTTTGACGGTTCGCTTTATGTGTGCCCCGACTGTGGTCACGAGTTTAACGAAGAAGATATTGCCGCTGCAGAAAGTGCCGATATAGCTAAAGATAGCAATGGTGTAGAACTTTTAGACGGCGACTCAGTAACCGTAATCAAAGACTTGAAAGTAAAAGGCTCTTCCATGGTTATCAAACGCGGCACCAAAGTAAAAAGCATCCGCCTAACCGACAATCCCGAAGAAGTAGACTGCAAAATAGACGGCAGCAGCATCGTGCTAAAAACCTGCTTTTTGAAGAAATAAACAAGTTAATTATGATACAAAAAAAACGCTGTAATCTAATTACAGCGTTTTTTTGTATTAGGAGTTGTACTATTTTACTTAACCTCTTCAAAGTCGGCGTCTTGTACGTTGTCGCCAGCGTTTTGAGCACCGCCTTGGGCTCCGCAACCGCCTGCACCGCAGTTAGGGTCGGCTTGTGCACCGCCTTGAGCAGCGTTAGCCGCGTTGTACATGTCTTGGCTAGCAGCGTGGAAAGCATCGTTTAGTTCTTTCATAGCAGCATCAATAGCGTCCAAGTTTTGCGATTTGTGCGCTTCTTTTAGTTTGCCAAGAGCCGCTTCGATAGGCGCTTTTTTGTCGGCTGGAATCTTATCGCCAAGCTCTTTTAGTTGTTTTTCGGTTTGGAAAATCATACCGTCAGCTTGGTTTAGTTTGTCGATGCGTTCTTTTTCTTTTTTGTCGGCTTCGGCATTGGCTTCTGCTTCGGCTTTCATGCGTTTAATTTCGTCATCGCTTAAGCCAGACGATGCTTCAATACGAATGTTTTGTTCTTTGCCAGTAGCTTTGTCTTTAGCCGATACGTTTAAGATACCGTTGGCGTCGATGTCAAAGGTTACTTCAATTTGAGGTACACCACGTGGAGCAGCAGGAATACCGTCTAAGTGGAACATACCAATTTGTTTGTTGTCGCGTGCCATAGGACGTTCGCCTTGTAGTACGTTAATTTGTACCGAAGGTTGGTTGTCGCTAGCGGTGGAGAACACTTCCGATTTGCGAGTAGGAATGGTGGTGTTAGCATCAATTAATTTGGTCATTACACCGCCCATGGTTTCAATACCCAACGATAGAGGAGTAACGTCAAGCAACAACACATCTTTTACTTCGCCGGTTAATATACCACCTTGGATAGCAGCACCCACAGCAACTACTTCGTCGGGGTTAACGCCTTTAGAAGGAGCTTTGCCAAAGATTTCTTCAACTTTTGCTTGAATAGCAGGAATACGAGACGAACCACCTACCAAGATAACTTCGTCAATGTCTGATTTGCTCAAACCTGCGTCAGAAAGTGCTTTTTGGCAAGGAGCCACGGTAGCTTGAATCAAACGGTCGGCCAATTGTTCAAATTTAGCACGAGTAAGGTTCATTTGCAAGTGTTTAGGCACACCGTTAACTGGCGCAATGTAAGGCAAGTTAATTTCGGTGCTGGTAGAGCTAGAAAGTTCAATTTTAGCTTTTTCTGCAGCTTCTTTTAGACGTTGAAGTGCCATAGGATCTTGACGCAAGTCAACACCTTCTGCAGCTTTGAATTCGTCTGCCAACCAGTCAATAATAACGTGGTCAAAGTCGTCACCACCTAGGTGTGTGTCACCGTTGGTCGATTTTACTTCAAATACGCCATCGCCCAATTCCAAAATAGAGATATCGAAGGTACCGCCACCCAAGTCAAACACGGCAATTTTCATGTCTTTTTGGGTTTTGTCCAAACCGTATGCCAACGCAGCAGCAGTAGGTTCGTTTACAATACGTTTAACAGTAAGACCTGCAATTTCGCCAGCTTCTTTGGTAGCTTGACGTTGTGCGTCGCTAAAGTAAGCAGGAACGGTAATAACGGCTTCGGTTACTTCGGTGCCCAAATAATCTTCGGCAGTTTTTTTCATTTTTTGCAAAATAATAGCCGAAATTTCTTGTGGAGTGTACAATCTGCCATCGATGTTAACACGAGGAGTGTTGTTGTCGCCACGATCTACTTGATAAGGAACACGTTGTGTTTCTTTCATGGTTTGGTCGTAGGTTTCGCCCATAAAACGTTTAATAGAGAAAATCGTTTTTTTAGGGTTAGTAATAGCCTGACGTTTAGCAGGGTCGCCTACTTTGCGCTCACCACCATCAATAAATGCAACAATTGATGGAGTGGTGCGTTTGCCTTCGCTGTTTGCAATAACAATAGGATCGTTGCCTTCCATTACGGCAACACAAGAGTTAGTTGTTCCTAAGTCAATACCAATAATTTTTCCCATAATTTTTATTTTTTAATTGTTTATATTCTTTTTTGTTTAGTTGTTGAGTTGTTGAGTCGTTTAGTCGAAATTGCAATGCTGGGCACTTCGACAGGCTCAGTGACCGCATTGCTTCTGCTTTCGATTTGCGGTTCATCGATTTAACGATTCAACGATTTAACAATAGTAACAATTGACTGTCGACACTTATATTACAAATTCCGTGCCAAAGCCATAAGATCACTAAAAACTGACAAAGTGTCAAAAATATGTCATCGACTTATAAATTTGGTAAAATTATTTTGTTGTCATCTGCCTTTGTAGTACTTTTGAATTGTGAAAGATTTAATTGTGACGCTATGAAAAAGCTAACTTCATTCTTATTGCTAATTGCCTGCTGTTTAGGATTGTATGCCAAAACGCCAGTGCTTATTTCTTTGCAAGATGGTAAAAATTACGCCCGTATATCGGACGATAAGACACTTTTGCTGAGTGGCGATTACAAGACAGGCAAAGAAGATACGTTGGTAGTATTTTCTGCCATGCGCAATGTGCCCCTAAAAAGCGTCGAGGCTTTTAGGTTTAGTCCTGATTATAAGCGTGTTTTATTGCGCGCTGCCGATAAAGACTACTATGTATATCAATTTGCCAACAACCGATGTGACAAATTGTCGTTAAAAGGCAAGCAAAGCATGCCCATGTTTAGCCCCGATGGCAGTATGATTGCATTTGAACGCGATAATAACTTGTTTATTAAGAGGCTGTTATACGATACCGAGGTGCAACTAACTACCGATGGTAATGCCACTACGCACAATGGCGTATTGTCAGTACAGGCTGCCAAGGCATTTGGTCAAACCCACCAGATGGAATGGTCTAAGGATAGCAAAGCCTTGGTATATGCCAAAGACAACAAGTTGTATATGTACCACGTACATTATAAATGGAACAAACAAATTGAACTTCCAGAAGGCGATAATGTGCACATTACCCGTATTAAATGGAGTTACAAAGACAATTTGTTTGCCGTGATGTACCTTGACGAGGTGCAAAAAAAACTAAGCGTAGCCATGGTAAACGCCGAAACCTTACTAGCTAAACGCGTTTATACCTATACCGATAACCGATTTATATCGCCCGATATTGCCTCTACCATTTTGTTCTTTCCAGAAAACGATAACTTTGCTATTTTGAGCGATAAAGATGGTTATATTCATGCCTACGTGTATACTCAAGCTGGTATTTTAAAACATCAAATAGGCAAAGGCAATTTTGATGTAACCAAAATTTATGGGTACGATGCCAAAAATAAGTTGGTTTACTACCAATCTACAGAAAATGGCCCACTTAATAGGGGTGTGTATGCCATAGGTTTATACGATGGCAAAAAACGTGCATTGGCTACACAGGATGGCACCAACGACGCCTCTTTCTCTGCCAACTATAGCTATTTTGTACGTACTTATAGCAGTATTCAAGAGCCCTTTGTATATACGGTATGCGATAGCAAAGGCAACGACTTGCGTCAGCTTTATCAGGATTCCATTAATTTGGGTATTCAAAAAGAAGAATATAACTTTGCAAATGGTCTTTCGGGTTGGATTTTACGCAAGCCAGGCGTAAAAAATGCTCCCGTTATTTTTGATGTAACCGATGCCCAAAACCAATGGAAACAAGATGTGTCGTACAAATTGGCAGAGCAAGGGTATGTGGTGGCTACTGTAGCGGCACACGGCAACTTAGGTTATGGTAAAGATTACCGCAAAGCCATTTATGGCAATATCTTTAAGGTGCCAGCGCTAGATTATATAGTCGCTGCCAAAACCCTTATAAAAGATGGCATTTCAGACGGCAAAAACCTATTTATCATGGGTAATCGATTGGCCAGTGGGGTAGTGTTTGCCGCCATGATGCAACCCGATTCGCCCTTTGTAGGTGGCATTTGTATTTCGCCTGTAACCGATTTGCTAAACTATAACCCCATACGCGTAACCCGCTACATGAACAAAGAAGGGGTAACCGGCGGTTACAAAACCAATCAAGCTGTGGGTAATGTCAAAAATATTAAAGGCAAGTTGTTGCTGGTACATGCCATGAACGATGGTGATAATCCTGTAGACAATACCAATAAATTGGTAGAAGAATTGGTAAACAACAACGTTCAATTTGAAATGCAATTGTACCCCAATCGCGACGAAAGCTTTACCGCATCGCTTTTGCAACCACACTTGCTAACCCGCATACTTAACTTTATAAAAGGAAACATAAAATAAGTCGCAATGCAGACGCATTGCTCCTATGAATCGGTGACGTATTGATGAACGAATGTGAATAATCGGTGAATCGGCTAAACGACTCAACGACTAAACGACTAAACAACTAAACAACTAAACAATAATTATGAAACCAACATTGTATGTAATGGCGGCAGGTATGGGAAGCCGCTACGGAGGTCTTAAACAAATGGACGGACTAGGTCCAAATGGCGAAACCATTATCGATTATTCTATCTTTGATGCCATTCGTGCCGGATTTGGCAAGGTGGTATTTGTAATTCGCCGCGATTTTGCCCAAGATTTTAAAGACATCGTAATCTCAAAATTTGAAAGTAAAATTCCCGTTGAGGTTGTATACCAAGATATTACCGCTTTACCAGAAGGCTTTACGCCTAACCCAGAACGTGTTAAACCATGGGGTACCAATCACGCTATTTTAATGGGAAAAGACGTTGTAAAAGAGCCTTTTGCTGTTATTAACGGTGACGATTTTTACGGATACGAATCGTTTAAAGTATTGGCAGACCAATTAACAGCCATGTCAGGCAAAAAAGGCGAGTATTGCATGGTGGGTTTTCCCGTTAAAAATACCTTGTCAGAAAGTGGTACGGTGTCGCGCGGTGTATGCCAAAGCAACGAAGCAGGCAATTTAGTATCCATAGAAGAACATACCAAAATAGAAGCCATTAACGGTAGCATTGTAAACCACAACGACGATGGTACCGAAAAAGAAATTGCACCCGATACCCCTGTTTCTATGAATATGTGGGGCTTTACACCCGACTATTTTGAGTATTCGTACGAATTCTTTAAAGAATTCCTAAAAGAAAACGAAAAGAGCCTTAAAGCCGAATTCTACATTCCTACCATGGTAGATTACCTAATTAATAATGGCAAAGCTACCGTTAAGGTGCTTAATACCACTTCTAAATGGTTTGGAGTAACTTATGCAGACGATAAACCCAATGTACTTTTGCAATTAAATGCGCTAATTGCTAAGGGGGTTTATCCAAATAAACTTTGGGAATAAGGAAAAATTATTTTAGAGGTAGATTTCTGCGTTACGCTTGCCCTCTAAATCCTCATTTACGTTAGTAAACTCCGGTTTGTCGGGCTTCGCAAGCCTTGAACTATACCTTTAAAATAATTTTAAGTGGCCTTGAGAAAGCATACAAAAAGAGCGACTAAATTTTTAGTCGCTCTTTTTTTTATCATCATCTTATTTCTTACAATCTTACTTTTTTTGTGGCGATACCAGCTTCACCCACTACGTTGATAATGTAGATACCTTTGCTGTTAGGCAAGCTAATTTCAGCGTATTGATCGTTAACTGTGTAGGTAGTGCTGCGCCCTACCATATCAGAAACTACAATGCTTTGTAACTTTGCCTCTTGTGTGGCCGATACAATAACGGTACCGTCTTGCACAAAGATGTCTATGTTGTTGTTTTGGGCTAGTTCTTCGTCAATGTTAGTTAGCTCGTTGTCCTCTTCTTGAATAGGAGTAGCATGCAAGTAAAAACGACCTTTGTAATCGCCTTTTTTAAGCCCACTTACCGTGCAAACTTCGCCGTTAGACAAATTGTACATAGTAGAGGTAGTTCTGTCTTCTAACACCCAAGTGTATGGCATATTGTTTTGGGTCATTTCTAGGGTAAAGGTTTGTTTAGAAGAATTGATGGTAACGCCCAATGGGATAGGCTCTGTCATGTCTGGAATGGTAATATCTGCCCAATTAGTATCATGGCGTATTACATAAACATCGGGTAGCCCATAGGTTTCTTTGGCAAATAGTTTTGGGGCATCGATGCTAAAATCGGCCACATCTTCTTTTTCTTGGTCGTATTGAATGCTAATTTCGCTGCTTACCGAGCGAGCTGCATTGTTGGCTTTTATGCGGCAACTAGTAGGGGTGGCAATGGTGCTTCTACTTGTTGTGCCACCTGTTATCATGTATTCTGCACCAATAGTAAGGCTGGTTACGCCATCGCCAGGAGTGAATACAAAGCCATTTTGAGGCAAAATTACAGCCCCTTCTTTGGCGGTTGCAAACGATTTGCTAGTGGTGTAATCGTAATACTGAATGGTGCCGTAACCGGCTTTATTTAGTGCATTGGCATCAATGGCTGCAGGATACGTGTTGCATAACAAAACGGGTTGGTTAGGCGTTAAGTTATCGTATGTAATAACAGACGATTCATTGTAGAAATGGCCTGTAAAGGTGTATCTATGTGGATGGGCTAGCGTAGCAGCATACGCGGTGCCGTTATAGTAGTCGAAGGTTTCTGCAGGGTAATAATATGCCCCATATTCGTTGGCTACGTAAATGGCAAAGGCTTTGTTTTGAGGTACTTCTTTGTCTAGGTCTATAAACGATTGTTGCCATGTAGCATTGTTATCTTGGTCAATAACTGCTTCGTGCATGTAAACCTGTGGTAAATGGCCCAAAAAGTAATCCTTAGATAAAATGTTGCGAACCTCGCCATTGCCACTTTCATCCCATGGTTTAACCACGGTACCTACCAATAACCAATTTTGGCGACGGGCATCAAACTGATTTTCAACCTCGTGGTAACGACGTACGCCTGTACTTGGGTTGTATAAGGTTTCTACGCCCACAATTGATGCCCCGTGTTCCAATATAATTTTATATGCTATTTGGGTTGCAGTGGCATTATCGCCAGCATTCACTTGCTTGCCATTCCATTGTTCGTGTCTTTGTTTGCCAAATTTTTCATCGGACGACACATCGGGCAACACAGGATACCTTTCCAAACCTGCAGGTAGGGTAACTGTTAGTTGTGTCGATAAAATATCAGAGCACAATAGGGGAGTGTTGTCTTGTTTGTACCAGTTGTCGCGGTTGTCCCATTCGGTAGAAACGTTTCCGTTCCAAATAATAGCGTACACCGAGTCTAAAGGAGTTTTTAGGGTTCCCTGAAGGGTGATAGAAATGTCCTGACCATTAAAAACTGACAAACTGGCAGTATAATCGTTTTTGCAATCCGTTGGGGTAAAGGTAATTTTTACTGTTTGTACCCCTTCTTCGCAAGCTTCAGTCGCTTCAAAACCTGCTAGGCTGAATTGATCGGAGTCGATGCCCGCTTTCAGCATAGCCGCATTGGCATAGGTAAGATTGATTTCTTTGGTCACGGATTCGCCAATTGCCACAGCGCCAAAGTTTAGGCTAGTGAAATTGGATTCTAAAACATTGTCCTTGAATACTTTTACTTTTTTTACGTAACGCATTAGCGAACCATTCCATGTGCTATTGGTAAATTTGATAGAAATGGTATTGTATGGGATGTCAACGACACATTTCTTATAGCTATTGTTGATACCTGCAGATTTGCCGCTCCAAGTATCAAGCTTTTGGTACGTATTGGCTCCATTTAGCAGTACATAAATACCCATGTCGCCGTCTTTGTCAATATAGGCGTTATCAGATGCTTTAACCTCAAATTCCAAACGTTTTGTGTAGTACGATACATCGCTAGGCATATCGTACACAATGTAGCGTTCCGTAAAAATATCAACCAAGTATGATTTTTCTGTATCGTCTTCAAATACCACGCAATCTTCTAGGTCGGCATCTACTGTTTTGGTGGTAGCATTTGTGCTCGAACCATTGATAGATTTTGCACCATTAAAGATAGCATACAAGGTAAAATTGTAGGTGGTAGCCATGCTCAACCCCGAAACATAGTAGGTTGTAGCCGCTGCATCTACTAAATACGATGCGCCTGTAGTATTGTTGATAATAAGATAGGCGGTAGCATCATCAACCTTGTCCCAGGCTAAGTTAACCGAGGTATATTTTTCGCTTACTACCCTTAGTTGGGTGTTGATTCTTCTTGAATATTCGCCCGATACGTTTATAGTAGTACCATTGGAAAAGCTTATTTGGTTGGTGTAAACCCCTAAGGCAGTTGGACTAAAGGAAACGTTTATGGTTGCTTTCCCGAAAGAACAATCTGCTTTGGCTACGGTAACAGGGGTAGTAGAAGTGCCCGTTAGCGAAGTGCTAAATACGTTGTCTTGATTGACCAATTGAACTGTCAAATTTTGTTCGATAGCAGCATAATCAATGGTGATTGATTTGTTAGGAATAACGCTTCCTTCTTCAATGCTACCGAAATTTATATCACCGCTTGCAATATTCAATACGGGAGCGTAGGTAAGAATGACGTTTTTCAGGTATTTACTGTACGATAATATATCATTTGTACTAAATCTTATAGCAGTTGCATTTGTGTTTATGCTAACTGTATAATGTTCGTAGTCTACCTTACTTTCTATTCCCAAAATGGTGCTGGTTACTTTTCCTGGATTAGCTTCCCAAATGGTTTCCCAAGAACCTCCTACCTGTTGCTCTAGGTATAATTTTCCGATACCCGTAGCATCGCGTTTTGCATCAAAAGATACTACCTTAACAGAACGATTGTTATTGAAAGTATAGGGGTATGTGGCTTCTCTTTTGGATATCTTTAATTCGGTTGGTTGCAGGTTGCTAGAGATACAGTCTGCCCACGATGTAGCAAATACTAATGAGAGAAACAAAGTGAAAAGTAACTTTTTCATGTCTAACAATTCTTGTTTACAAAAGCGTGTGTTGCATTATTTTTGTCGCACGAAGGTATGTAAAATAGATGAGCTATATTCCATACGTTTGCAAAAGACTTTCAACAATGAATTATTTTTAACTTGTTAGGGTTGTGATAGCCCATAGATATTACTTTCCTGTTACAAAAAATAATGTCGTGCCGTAGGCACGTTATAATAAAAAGCAAAAGCTCCACAAAAAACAAAAAGCGTCACCTAAGTGATGCGTTACCGTTACCCGCAGGGTAACAAGCGCCCTTCTGGGCGCCGCTACGGAGTAGCGTAATAAATAAATGGATAAGCTCCACAAAAAACAAA
>JAGCMZ010000093.1 GCA_017646225.1 Paludibacteraceae bacterium
ACTGTTTCGCGCATGTAAACTTGCGGCATAAACTGCTTAAAGTAGTCGCCAGATACAATATTGCGATACTCTTTGGTGGTTTCATTGTAAGGTTTTACAACAGAACCTACCAACAACCATTTGCTACGGTCTGCGTCAAAGTGAACAAGCGCGTTGTTGTATAGCATAGTACCGTTTTCGTCTTTTAGGTTTTCTACACCTCTAAGACCTGCACCGTATTCCAATTCGATGGTGCTGGCAAATTTCTTACCTGCAGATACTTGTTCGCTTTCGGGAATGCCCGATTCTTTGTTACGTTCGGTAGGATCGAATGATGCGGGAACTTTAGGCCATCTTCTACCGCCTGCAATTTCCATTGTACCTACTTCTTCGATGATTACTTTTAGGTTTTCTGATAGTTCGTTGATGCACGATACACGTTGACGAACCATTTTACCTTGTTCGACATCGAATGTTTCGTACTCCCAGTTGTTGCGGTCGTCCCACTTATCATTAAGACCTACCCAATAGATAACACTGGTTGGAATTGATTTTTTAGATTGATAAGCACCATAAGTCCAAGTATTGCCTGTAGGACGCACATTGGTTAGATAGCGGTCTGATTTAAGCTCAACTGGGGTCATCGCAATTCCTGTAAAGCCAACTTCGGGAGCTGCACCTTTGTTAAGTGCTTCTCCTTTTACAATAAGTGAAGCAGGACCAGTTGCGGTGGTTTCACACACTTGACCTTTTACATTGACAAATGCGTTATCGCTGCATCCAAATGCAAAGGCAGAGGTTGCATTAACTTTTACACGGTCGTATTCAGACCAGAAGTTGTTGGGGCAGTAATTGTTTCCGCCTGCCACAGTGGTTTTACCTCCAAAAGGATCATTGCCACTTTCTCTACCTGCCACATTAGCATCGTAACTATAGCAGTTGTTGTATTGGAACTTAATTGCATCTTCTATAATGTTGTTAATAGAACCACCATTATCATATCTATGTTCCATTTTTAGGATGTTGTATTTCCAATAGTTGTTTTCTGCCAACGAGTTGTTGCCAGCATTATCTGCCAAATAGAACGTATTGTAGAAAATACCGATGTTTTCTACGTTTTTATCCCATTGAGCAAACAAACGGATAGCAGATGGTGTTGGATAATCTTTGTTATAGTAACCATTGGTATTCCAGAATACGTTGTTCATAATCAACATATTGGCAGACTCTTGAATCCACATCAATGTTGCGTGGTCACCACGGAAGTTGTTTTGAATAAACTTAATGCCGCTACAGAACATAAATTTAGCAGACGCTCCGTGTTTTATCGTATTTTCTGTAAAATCGGTAACTTGTAACTCAAAGTCGTTGTTTTTAAAGGTAACACCATCGTACGACGATACGTGCACACCCGTAAAACCAGCCGATCCAATCATGGAGTTTTGAATCAAGATATTGGCATCTTCAAACTGACCTACCTTGGTAATAGAACCCCATTCTGGCTCTTTATGTCCGTCTTCATCGTACGATTGCATGTGAACGTCAATTTCCAATGCGTTGTCGTTGATTTCGCCATCAGGATCAGAAAGAATGATAAGTGAGTCTAACACAATGTTTTTACTTTCGCGTATCAATATGTGGTGAATCCAAGGCTTAGCAGTTTTTGTACCTGCCTTAATAGTTAAGGTATTATCCTTGTTGGTAGCTGTTTTGTTGATGTTCTCGATAAACAACATGTGGTCTGGTTTTTCTGCACCAGCCGACAAAACAGTATTAGGATCTACTTGTTTACCACGATAGCAGTATGCACTGGTTGGGTCGTTAGGGGTATCATCGTAGTAAACCACGTTCATAACAACAGGTTGTTTTAAGTTGTAGCTGCTACCCACAAATTCTGCGTAAGCATAAGAGTCGTTACGAAGAGCAGAACCTGTTAAGTGGTCGATAGCGTCTTGCAAATTTCTAAACTCAAGCTTACATACATTATCGTGTTCAAATGCTGCATTGATGGTATAAACAACTGTGCCATCGCAGCATACTTGCTGTTTGCAAGGATCGGTACTGATGGAGCGAATCTCTTGCGACAACACCTCGGTGCCTACATTTGCATACGCACGATAGTAATAGGTATACCCATCCTCTAACACTAATTCTGCGCTAAAATCTTGGCTACGAAGCAATGCGTTAGAGGTTGCTACTTGCAATTTTGTGCTTTTTTGGTCGGGTTTGCATTTGTCTCCATCTGGCACACGGCAATAGTAGAAACCATAGTCTAAGATGTTTTCGCAATTGGTTTGCTTGATATAACCATACAACACTGCTTTTTTGGTTGTTTTATTTAGCACGGCTTCTTTAGATAACAATACAATGGTGGCAGGGTCTGAACAGTCTGCATAATTGTACGAACTTGGGAATGCGTGGTTGGTTCCAGAAGCATCTAAAGTATAGTCGTCGTCGAAAATATAGGCATAACCACCATAAAGTTTGTTGGACAAACCTGTTTTATTGCCTTCGCTGTTTTTAAAAGCAATCTGAACGTATTCGTAATCTTCTATATAATACTTAAAGTAGGTTTTACCGTTGTAGGTTACTTCTGTACCTTTGGTAGTATTATTTACAGCACCTGTCCCATAATTGCCAGAAATTCCTTTGCCATCTTGTACGGCGTATAGGTTGTAATTGTTTTTGCTGTAAATTTCAATTCGTTTACAATCGCCCATAGCACCTGGCATATTAGGAGGAGGACATCCACCAGCAGGTTCTACAGTAATTTTCTTGGTTTCTGAGTCGAATGTAATGACACAGTTTTCTGTTGTAGATGCGGGGAAACAATTAATAGTTGGGTCGGCATAACCTTGTCCGTCACCATCTGCTTTGGTATTATAATTGAACCCTACTACATTACTGGTGCTACTATATTGAGCTGTTAAGGTATAAGTAGATCCGCTAACATGGGTAAGTTGTTTCCATGTCCAATCATTAGATCCTGCCCAAGGGTGTTTTAGGTACCAGGTTTCACCGCCACCACCGCCGCCGCAATTATTAGGGATTGAGTAAGTAAAAGCATAATCTACAGAAGTTCCGTAATTAGTCTTTGCTGTTACTTTTATGGTATGGGAACCCTGACTATTAGGTAATGCATTATCAAATGCAACGTACCATTCTTTATTCCAATCATCATCCCATGTACTACTTGGTGAGTTACTACTTCCACTTGCAATTGAAGTATTTCCCTCTTTTATCTCAATAGTAACACTTGAAACATCCCTATTCCATGATTTAACATTAATACCTTTAAGATATGGGGCGCACGACAACTCACCAAGATTATGATTATCAGAATAATTCGGTGTCCAAGTATCGTTTTCTCCTGTATACCAATATCCAATTTTCGTTCCATCAAAGAAACCATCATCTGCAGCCCACGCACTACTGCTAACGCCTAATAGAACGCAAAGCAAGGCTACAACTCGTAGGGCTTTGCTGAAAACCCCACTTATTTTTGTATTGTTATAAAATCTTTTCATATTGTGTATTTTTTATTTTCTTACTAAGGTTCTAATTAAGGTTGTGGGCAATTTTCGTTAGGCTCATCTTTTAGGATGATGGTAGCAGTAGCTGGAGTTACCTCGCTTTTACCACAAACCGTTGTTCCGTCTGCTACGTTAAGAGTTGCCTTGATACCGTAGGTAATATCGGCACGTTCATCTTCTACCTCTTCATCACCTGCAGGCCATGTTGATGGACGAGGAACGTTTATCTTAAAGGTGTCGTCTGTTTTGTTGATAATAACACCGCTTTGTTTATCCAACTCACCATCGGTATAGGTAATGGTGTAATCGTAACTTGATGTGTTAATTACTTGCAAGGTAACAGGTTCCCAAGGAGTAGTAGTAACCTCTTGTGGCTCAAAAGATATGCTAAGTGGAGAACCTTTCATATTGGTAATTAAGGTACCCAAATTAGTTCTGCGGTTGCCTGTTATCCAACTCTTCATTGCAGATATAGAGGTACTAATTTCTGTATCTTGATAACCAGTCTCGCCTGTAAAGCAAGTTCCTCCAGAATTTGCTTTATCTATTGTTTTACGTGATTTTCCACTCCAGTATGTATTCCTTTCACGATATAATGGAGTTCCTGATGTGCCAACACTACCTAAATCTTTTTCATAACCGCTAATTTTAGCATTCATTACATCCTGTGTCAACGCACCACCTGTAGCGGTATGCAATGCCCAACGTTCTTTTAGCACCGCAATAAAGCAAGGGTCGTTTAGCAAGTAGCCCTCAAATTGAGCACCACTCTTGGCTTCCGTACCACGTCCGCCTACGTATTTGCCAGTAAACCAGAAAGGAGCTGCGCAGCCTTCTTCGTAGATTTTACTATTCTCAATAAGCAATCCTGTTGTGCTATTGCAACCATAGGTCGAACATAAATTAGCACATTGGTTGTTAAAGCTCAACTCTTGGTCCCAAAGTGGACGTGCCTCAATTTTTCCACCGTTGTAAACAAACATACAGCTTGCGCGGTATGCGTCCATGTTTTTGGCGTATTCACTAATGATAAACCAATCTGCCCAACTGGTGTAATCGATAATTTTTTGTACTTCGGCGTAATTGCCTGCTTTTAGGTTCGATTCAAAATTGTTGAATAATGTTTTAATGTCGTTTACGGTTTTAGCCCACATACCTGGGTTGTCTTCTTCTACATCTTCCATCTCGGGATATTCAATCTCAAAACGTTGATCGATGAAGGTATCGTAAGTGTCCATGCCATTGCCACTTTCACCATCGTAACCCGAGTATAGCGATTTAAAGGTCTTTTTGTCCCCATCTGCTTCGTATCGGTCTGCCAAGTCGGTTTTATCAAATTTCACAATAAAGCCATTGCTTGCTGTTATGTTTACACGTTTTTTGTTGTTGGTAATTTTATCCATCATTACGTAAACACCTTTATATACACCATCTACATAAAGTTCTACGTAACGGCTGTTTACGCTCCAACCGCCCGTCATATCCCTAAAGGTGTCAAACATAAGGCGGTTACGCATCAACGATGGGTCGGCAGCTGCAGCATAAAGCACCCAGTCTTTATCAGAAGCCTCGCCAATGCCAAGCATGTTCATTTTTTCTGTCTTAACATAGTCTAAGCGTCCTTTATCTTCTACGCAGTTGTCTTTACCAGGGCAGAATGCGTACGATTTCTTTAAGAAGTTTAGCGACGAAGAACCACGGTAATTCATACGTGCCTTGCGGTCGTAAACCATGGTGCTACCATCGTAAATTTTTACATCCACCGATACTTTTTCCTTCATATCATCGGCATGTGCAGAAGGTGTTTGGCAAGTATTATTTACAGGGAATCCTACACCATTGGTATTAACAATAATTACAGGAAGTGTAGAACTTGTATGCGTATAAGAACCTGTTACTTGTACTGGGTCTGATGTTACGGTAGAACCGTCTTTGTAGGTTACTTTACAACGGTAAAAACCCAATGTTTCGGGACGAATATTGTTGGTTGTGCCAGCATCGCCACTGTAAAGTGTACCGCTGTTGCTTACGCTTGCTTTATAGTTATCATAAGTACCTGCTTGCGTTCTGCAAGATTCCCATTGGTAAGTGTCAATTTCTTTGCCCGAGCAATCGGTTACATAAAGCGCTGCAAATTTGTTGGTACCAAGTGCGGTTGCACCAGAGGCGTGAACTTTAGGACCACCATTGCCATTTACAGTGAATGTTACTGTATTAGACTCGCATCCGCCAGTACCTACTACAAATACGGTGTAGGTGCCAGCATCGCTTACCTCGATACTGTTGGTTGTTTTGCCTGCGATAACATCACCATTTTTAGCCCAACTGTATGTGCCTTGGCCCGCAGTTACCGAAAGTGTAACAGCAGCATCGCCAGGACAGAAACTGAATGAAGGGGCAGATGTTGCAGCAATAGAAGGCACCGGACCGCACTTGATGGTTTTTCCTGTGCTTTGGTCTGAAAGTTGACAAATGCCAGTTCCTGATACATCGTACTTAATAGCATTACCATTGATGCTCGTACTACTATTGTATTTAATAGTTACAATACCACTATTGCTACCATCTCCAGTAACTGTAAAACTATTAGGGTTGCTGCCCATTTTAAATTTAACTACCGCACCTGCAGCAGCAGTATAATTAAAGGTCAATGAACCACCTGTACACAAAGTCGTACTGCTAAGGTTAGAGATTTGAACGTTAGGAGAGGTGCAAGCTTCTGCTGTCGCTGTTACACCCGCTGAATAGTAGTTATTATTAACAGTGTAGAAATAGTAGTCATAACTACTTCCGGTTGTTAAACCAGTGTTGGCATAAGAGGTTCCTGTACCTTTATAAACTACTGTACCATTACCAATTTTACTACTACCAGCTGTATATGCAGTACCTTGCGTAGGAGCGGTTGGTGTAGCATCTTTTGCATAACGTACCACCATAACAGTTGTATAGGTTGCATCTTTAGTCCAACTCAACGATGCTGTAGTACCAGAAATAGAAGCCGACTGGGCAGTTGGATTGGGAAGAGCTTGTGTTGTAAAACTAATGCTTGGACTTGTAGAACCGTCACATCCATCAGTAGCAGCATTAGTTAAGGTAAACGATCCAACACTAGATAGAGTTAAATAAAAATTAGGAGTACTACCTGTTAGTGTTTTATATGTACCAGTACCAGTTTTACTCCAGTTACTAGTTAAACAACAATTAATGGTTGATTTAAAATATGCTTTATCACCTAGATAATAAGTTGGAGTACTAATCTCATTATATGAACTATTTGTATGAACAAATGTTGGAGATTGAGGGGTGCAAGAGGAATAGGTATAAGAACCTGACATATCTTCTGTCTTATATGTGTTGGTTCCTTTTACTGTATATTCTCCACCATCTGTTACTGTCCATGACAATGCAGAACCAGTTCCTGTTTTAGCAGAACTAGTTACAACTGTTCCATCCTTATACAGTGTATAGGTAACCCATTTATCAGAATCTGATAATTTTACAGCATTGTCCGTTCCTGATACTGTATATGTTGAAATATCATCGTAATATGATGTTTTAAAACTATTTTCATTCCAACCATTTACCGTTGTCAAGTTATTTGTATCCATTCCTGTCACATCGCCCACACGATTCCAACAAGTCCAGTTATTATAAACATAACCAGAAGGATCCTTACGCAACCAAATCACTTTTGTAACTTTATCAGATACCATAACTTGATAATAAGAACCAACTTTTGTAGCCTCATGCCATGTTGCGCTAACACCATCAGCCCATACATAGGCAACGAATTTTGCGCCACCCTGATCCCATAAACTACTACCACCTGCATTTAGATATAGAGCTTTCTGTGCACCCCATATACTACCAGTTCCTAGGAGTAACATTAGGGCCATAATTAGCCACCTTGCGCTTAGGCGCGAGGTAAATTGTTTAAAATTGTTTGTAAAATTTTTCATAAGTATGTTGTTTTAATTTGTTTATCTGATTAAATTTAGCACCAAGCTATATCTCCATTGTTTCTTGTATAGGCAAAAGCTACCGCCTCACAAATCATATCTGCCTTATCTTTTTTATCAAAATCTCCTTCTTTGTCATAATCTCTATACGCTATAACAGATCTTCTAAAGATTTCTCTGATTGCACACGAAACACCTCTCTCAGTTGCATAATCATAAATCCCGTTCGAGTTAAGTAGATCTATAAGTTCTCTAAATGTGATTGAATTATTGTTTTTATGTAAATCAAGAGCCTTTTGAATAATAAATTCATAAGGAGCGTATCCTTTACAGATTTCATCAATGATTTTTTTCATAAAATATCTATATTTTTTTATTTGTTATATCGTAACTCGTATTGCTCAATTTCATGTCAATTTTGATGCATGATGCAAAATGTTATCCCTTTTTGGTGCGTTTTGTACAGGCCTTGCGTAAATTCTGGCCCTCTATTCGCTTCGCTCATGATTTTGCTCCCGCTCGGCAATGATTAAGCAAGCTTATCATTGCTCTCGCTTACTCGCAAAATTCGACAGGCTCAGTGACCGTGTTGCTTCTGCTATCGCTGCTCAAGAAATTCGACAGGCACGAGCCGTGCGTCCCTACATTTCTCCGTTATTTCGGGCACTTCGACAGGCTCAGTGACCGAAATAAAAGTTCAGCCACCGATGGAGGGCAAGCTCAGGGACCGAAGACCGATTAGTCGATAAATAATCGAGTTCTCTTAACAAGAGAGATATATTTTATTTGGGGTGTAATTTGATGCAAAGTGGTTGTTAATGAGTGGAGTAGGGCAATAAAAAGGAGAGTTGATGTGATGCAAAAAATGTTCACTTTTTTTAGGCAAATTGAGGGCGCTATTTGGGCGTTTGCATTTATAATTTATTTACGCTACTTTTGTAGCATATATTTTCCATTTAATTTTTAGTTTATGAAGAACAACAGAGATTTGCACCTAGAAGGTGCTCCCATTCAACTACATGGGAAAGCGGCGCAACGTTTTTGGCGCCTTGTTAAAAACCCTAAAACGGCGACGCCCGAAGAAAAAGAGAAAGTGTTTAATGCACATAAGTTCCTTAACTTAGCTGGAGGTTGCGATTTATGTCAGCAGTAACGGAGAATACCAATGTTCGCAGGGTACGTCAATTGCATGAGGGTGATATTATAAAATCGTTCGACTGCGGTGATGCTGAGTTGAACGATTTTATTTTATGCCAATCAGAGAACTACCGAAAAACCCTACTTGCTGTATCGTATGTGTTAGAAGAAAATAACGATGTTATTGCCTACTTTTCTTTGTCAAACGACAATTTATCGGCAGAGATTTTTGATTCTAAAACAAACTTTAATCGACAAATGCGTAAAAGGTTTGTAAACGAAAAGCGAAGGAAGCACTTTCCTGCTATGAAAATAGGTCGTTTTGCCATAGAAACAAGTCAAAAAAGCAAAGGAATTGGTTCTGCTTTGTTAGGAATTATCAAAACCTTTCTTATTAAGAATCCTCAATCGGGTTGTCGATTTATTACGGTTGATGCGTATAACGATGCAGTGGGGTTTTACGAGCGAAATGGTTTTGTGATGGTAAACGAATTTCAGGCGGACAGGCGCACGCAACCCATGTTTTTTGATTTAGCACAATTGCAATAATTCTCAAAAAACTACTCATTCTTTACTGCTAAAATACCATGCCAATTCACGTCAATTGCTGTGGTATTTTTTTTGTGCCATTATTGGTGTAGAACAAAAAATGCCAATTTTTTTAGGTAAATTGAGGGAACTATTTGGGTGTTTGCATTTATAATTTATTTACGCTACTTTTGTAGCATATATTTTCCATTTAATTTTTAGTTTATGAAGAAAAAACCAATTGAGCCGTATTTTCAAGGCACAGAGCCTGTTTACGGCAAGGCGGCAAGACGCCTACATCGTATTATTATGAACCCTCCCAAGGCTACTGCAGAGGAAAAGAAAGATTAAAAATTTCTTGTCAGTTTTTAAATGGAGGTAAGCTATTATGGTAAGACAAAATACAACGTCCATTAATCACAGGGTTCGTAAACTCCAAGAAGGAGAAGTACTTAAATCGTTCAACTGTGGTGATGCAGAGTTGAACGATTTTATTTTAAAAGATGCTGATAATTATCGCAAAACACTTCTGTCGGTATCGTATATTCTAGAAGAAGGAAGCACTCCTATCGCTTATTTCTCGTTATCTAACGATAGTTTATCGTGCGAAAAGTTTGAGAACAAATCAACCTTTAATCGACTGAATAGAAGGCTTAATAATGCCAAGCGGATGCGGCAGTACCCTGCCATGAAGATTGGTCGTTTTGCGATAGATGAAAGCGTGAGGAAAAAAGGTATCGGCAGTGCATTACTAGACATCATAAAATACTCTTTGGTAGAAGACCCTCAATCGGGTTGTCGATTCATTACGGTTGATGCGTATAACGATGCAGTGGGGTTTTACGAGCGAAATGGTTTTGTGATGGTAAACGAATTTCAGGCGGACAGGCGCACGCAACCCATGTTTTTTGATTTAGCACAGTTGCAGTAATAAGGGCTTGTAAAATGTGGAAAATGTGAAAATAGCCCCAAAATAGCACGGAAAATGTAAAGATTAAAAAGAAAATATTACCTTTGCAGTCGGAACTAAATTAACCTCAAAATAATATGATTTACAACGTAATGACGGCTGAGCAAGCAGCCGAACTAATTAACGATGGCGACGTAGTAGGTTTTAGTGGTTTTACTCCTGCTGGTGCGCCTAAAGAAGTACCTTCTGCTCTTGCTGCGCGTGCAGAGGCTTTGCACGCTGAGGGTAAACCTTTCAAAATTGGTATGTACACAGGTGCCTCTACTGGCGATAGCACCGACGGTGCGCTAGCCCGCGCTAATGCCATTAGTTTCCGTACGCCTTACCAATCTAACAAAGACTTGCGTAACTCGCTTAATACCCCTGGTGGTGCGCAATACTTTGATATGCACCTTTCGCAATTGGCACAAGAGTTGCGTTACGGCTTTATGCCCAAACCAACCGTAGCCATTATTGAGGCTTGCGATATCAACGATGCTGGCGAAATTGTACTTACCAGTGGTGTGGGTATTTCTCCTACCATTGCTAACTTGGCAGACCGTATTATTATTGAATTGAACGAACGCCACCCCAAAAGCTTGCGTGGCATGCACGATATTTACGAACCTTGCGACCCTCCTTGCCGTCACGAAATTCCTGTGTACAGCGTATCGGACCGTGCAGGTGTTCCTGTATTGAGAGTAGATCCTAAAAAAGTGGTAGCTGTGGTGAAAACCAACCGCAAAGACGAAGTAGGTGGCTTTACTGCTCCCGACGAAGTGACCACCCAAATTGGTAAATACGTATCGGAATTCTTAACCAACGAAATGCGTTTGGGTCGTATTCCTAAATCGTTCCTTCCTGTACAAAGTGGTGTAGGTAACATTGCTAATGCGGTGATGTTTGAATTGGGTAACAACCCAGAAATTCCTGCCTTTACCATGTTTACCGAGGTAATTCAAGATGCGGTTATCGACCTAATGAAAAAAGGTCGCATTACCTTTGCATCGGGTTGCTCGCTAACCGTAACCGACCCTGTGTTGCAAGAAATTTACGACAACATGGACTTCTTCCACAACAAATTGGTGCTTCGTCCACAAGAATTGTCGAACAACCCTGGTTTGGTACGTCGTTTGGGTCTTATCACCATCAATACCGCACTAGAAGCCGATATTTATGGTAACATCAACAGTACGCACGTTATGGGTACCAAAATGATGAACGGTTTGGGTGGTTCTGGCGACTTTACTCGTAACGCTTACATTTCTATCTTTACCACTCCTTCTACCGCTAAAAATGGTGCTATCAGTGCCATTGTTCCTATGGTATCGCACATCGACCACAGCGAACACTCGGTAAAAGTATTGATTACCGAACACGGTATTGCCGACTTGCGTGGTAAATCGCCTATTCAACGTGCTAACCTAATCATTGATAACTGCGTAGATCCAAGCTATCGTCCATTGATGCGCGAATACTTGGCATCGGCAAGCAAAGGCCACACACCTACCAACTTGTCTACATGCTTTGGTATGCACCAAGCCTTTATGGAAACCGGCGATATGCATAATGCAAAATTTTAATCAGTCGCTTTGCTAGCAAAGCTCCGACTAATCGACTAATCGATTATATGAACAAAAAAATCTCAGCAACTGCTGAGATTTTTTTGTAACTCCTAACTCCTAAGCCATTCCTCCAACCGCTCCTTGCTCACCCCCAGCAGCATTTCGCCTTGGCGCATGCACGATATGCGGCCTGTTTCTTCCGATACAATCACTACGTAGGCATCGGTTTTTTCGGTAATGCCCAAGGCAGCACGGTGGCGCAAACCCAGTTCTTTGGGCAAATCGCGCTTGTGCGAAATGGGCAAAATACAACCCACCGACTTAATTTGGTCGCCCACAATAATAAGGGCACCGTCGTGCAAAGGGGTATTCTTAAAGAAAATATTTTCGATAAGGCGGGCTTTGATGTTGGAGTCGATTATTTCGCCGGTTTGGCAAAAGGTGTTCAAATCGCCTTCTTTTTGTATTACAATGAGTGCACCGGTTTTTGTTTTAGAGCAGGCTAGAGTAGCTTCTACAATCTCGTTGATGTCGGATTGTGGTTGGCTGTCGTTTTTACGGATAAGAGCTCTTCTGAGTCGGGCGTAAAAGTTATTGGCATACCTGCCGCCTAGGTTGGATAGGAAAGTTCTGATTTCGTCTTGAAACAAAATAACCAACAAAATAACCCCTACGTTGGCTACCTTATTTAAGATAGAACCCAAAAGTTCCATCTGAAATACGAACGATACCAAAAACCAGATGCTAATAAAACTAACCAGCAGGGCAAAGATATTCATGCCCGATGTGCCTTTTAGTAGCTTGTACGTTTGGTACAGCAATATGGCCACAATCAGGATGTCAAAAAAGTCTTTTATTCTAAATTCTATCATATACGGTTTGTCGCTTGTTGCTCGTCGCTTGTTGCTTGTCACTAGTGACTAGTGACTAGTGACTATCGACTAGCAACTGTTTATAAATCGCTATTGCTTGCTGGGCTTGGGGTACGTCGTGCACGCGCAAAATGTTAGCACCTCTTTCTAAAAGCAGCACGTTTAGCATGGCGGTACCTAGCAAAGAATCTTGCGGGGTGGTGCCCAATACTTTTTGAATCATGCTTTTGCGCGATATGCCTACCAATACGGGCAAGCCAAAGGTTTGCAAGCAAGTTAGGTTGCGGGCTATTTCGTAATTTTGCTCCAAGGTTTTGCCAAACCCAAAACCGGGGTCTAGTATAATGTCGTTTACGCCCAAACGGGTTAAACGGGCTATTTGTTTCGAAAAGTAGAACAGCATATCGCTGCTGTAGCCGCCCTCGGGGTAGGTAAGAATGTAGGGTACTTGCACATCGGCCACTACCTCAAACATGGCATCGCCACCACCCGATACATCGTTGATAATGGCCGCTCCTTGCTCGGTTACTGCCCAATGGGCTATTTCGGGGCGAAAGGTATCGACCGATACAGGAATGCCTGGGTAGTTGGTTTTGAGTTGTGCAAAACCTTGTTGCAAGCGCTCTTTTTCTTGTTCGGCGGTGGCAGGTGTGCTGCCGGGTCGGGTAGAGCAGCCCCCTATATCAATGATGTCAACCGTTTTAGGCAACACTTGCTCAACGCTCTCTGTATAAAAAGAGTCGGGACTTACGTTGTAGATGCCCATCACCACGGGCTTCTCCAAATTAAATAGTTGTCCTTTTAGGTTGAGGTGCATATGTCGATTAGTCGATTATTCGGGCTTCGCCCTCATGAAGTTGCTCACGCTCGACATAACAAATAAATTTGTTCTGTTCTCGCTTACTCGCAACTTTAGTCGATAATTGATCTTTTTTTTTGCAAAATTAAAAATTATCCGCATCTTTGCAGTCATTTTTGGGAAAAACTAAAAAAAAATGTAGGTTTATACAATATTGAACCAAAATTTCAGTTATCTTTGTAGTCGGCAAATAAAAACCTTAATTTATACCATGAAATTAAACATCTTTCAAAAAACACTTCTTTTCGGTTTGTTAGTGCTTGGCATTGCAGCTTGTAACAAGGGCACTTCTAACACCACTGGTTGGAAATACAACGATGCAGAATACGGTGGTTTCCAAGTAGTTGATGATTACGAACAACAAACCCCTCCTGGAATGGTGCTTATTGGTGGTGGTACTTTCACCATGGGTCGTGTAAACGAAGACACCTATAGCGAATGGAACAATCACCCACGTCGTGTAACCGTAAATACCTTCTACATGGACCAATACGAAATTTCAAACCGTGATTGGCGTGAATATGTTTATTGGATGAATTTCATGTACGGTTCTAAAGTGTCGGACAAATGCCGTCCTGACTCTACTGTATGGTGCGAAGAATTGGCCTACAACGAACCTTATTTGAACTACTACTTTACCCACGTTGCATACGATATGTACCCTGTAGTAGGTGTTAGCTGGGAACAAGCTACCGACTACTGCGTATGGCGTTCTGACCGTGTAAACGAAAAAGTATTGAAAGAAAATGGCGTTATCGATTTCCCCGATTTCGAAGCTATTTATCGTGACTCTTCTCGTTTTGAAAATGACTCTACTGCAAAAGCAAAAGTTTACAACACGGGTAAATATTTGAAAACAGACGATTACGATCCAGCTGCTGCAAAAACAACTTCTGTTAATGCATTTGGCGATCCTCGTAAAACTACCATGTCGGATGGTCTGTTGATGCCTAACTATCGTCTCCCAACCGAGGCTGAATGGGAATTCGCTGCTTACGGTTTGCAATCGGACGAAGGCATGGAAAACTACGATGTACGTCGTATCTATCCTTGGGATGGCACGCAAACTCGTAACCCAGACCGCAAAAGCCGTGGTAAAATTATGGCCAACTTCTCTCGTGGTCGTGGTGACATGATGGGTGTGTCTGGCGACTTGAACGATAAAGCCAACATCACCGCCCCTGTAAACTCTTTCTGGCCTAACGAATTTGGTTTGTACAACATGGCTGGTAACGTAAACGAATGGGTAATGGACGTTTATCGTCCTGCAAGTAGCGACGAATATTCTGAATACAACCCCTTCCGTGGTAACGTATACGTAGCTCCTGTACAAGACTCAATTGGCAACTTCCAATTGGATAGCTTGGGTCGCTTGGCTTACGATGTTCCTGTATCAAGAGACAGTTTGGCTGCCTACAACAAATTGGATGTTCGTAACTGGAAAGACGGTGACGCACAAAGTAGTGTAAACAAATGGATGGAAGTTGTCGATCCAGACGTAGCTACCCGTCGCTTGTACGATGCAGACTATGCAGAAGGTGGTTTGGACAAATACTTGGCTACTCAAATTTCGAATACCACACGTGTTTACAAAGGTGGTTCTTGGAAAGACCGTTCGTACTGGTTGAGCCCTGCTACCCGTCGTTACAAAGAACAAGCAGAATCTGCTAACGACATTGGTTTCCGTTGTGCTATTGACCGCGTTGGTTCTGACAAAGGTAACAATAACAAAGATTAAGCAAAATATTACAATATTCTAACCAAGAGGGCGACTGTTTAGTCACCCTCTTGTTGTGTCTAAACAACTTTAGTGTGAAAAAAATTAACCTACATACTTTTGTATTGCCCAATGGCTTGCGCGTGCTACACATCCCTCATAAAGGCGATGTGGCATATTGTGGTATGTATGTAGGTGTAGGTACCCGCGATGAATTGCTATCGGAACATGGGTATGCACACCTTACTGAACATATGTTGTTTAAGGGTACCGAAAAACGCAGTGCAGCGCAAATCATCAATCGCTTAGAAGCGGTGGGTGGCGAGCTGAATGCCTATACTACCAAAGAAGAAACCGTGGTGTATGCCGTGTCGCTCAAACGCGATTTGGCACGTGCGTTCGAATTAGTGGCAGATGTAACCCTGCATACGTGCATTACCGATGCTAACTTGCTGAAAGAACGCGAGGTGGTAATGGACGAGATTGATGCCTATTTGGATACGCCCTCGGAGTCTATTATTGACGATTTTGAAGATGCGGTTTTTGATGGATATACCATTGGCAGAAATATTCTAGGTACCAAACAGTCGTTGCAAGCCGTAACGGCACAAGCCTTGGATACTTTCTACAAACGCATGTACACCCCTAGCAGGCAGTTGTTTTTTGTAATGGGTAATGTGTCTGCCAAACAAGTAGAGAAATGGGCCAATAGTTATTTAACCCTTCCTGCTGTAGCATCGGAGGCTTCTTTTAGCCGTTTGCAACCGGCTCAATATACCCCCAGTACACAAGCAAAAGAGAAAAAAACATCGCAAGCGCATTGCCTAATAGGTGGACGCGCTCCTTCTATGTTCGATGCCGATAGGCATGCCTTCTCTTTGCTGATAAATGTGTTAGGGGGCCCCTCTACCAATAGTAGGCTTAACATGAGTTTGCGCGAGCGCCATGCTTTGGTGTATCAGGTAGAGGCGCAATATACACCTTATTCTGATACCGGAATTTGGAGTGTTTACTTGGGTTGCGATCATTTTGACCTACCCAAGGCAATAAATTTGGTAAAAAACGAGTTAGTAAAGTTGGCGGAGGTAACCTTAACCGAAGCATCGTTGCGAAGAGCCAAACGACAATTGTTGGCGCAGCAGCTCATCGCATCCGATAACAAGGAATCGTGGGTGTTAAATGCCGCAAAAACCTATTTTTTGCATGGAAGGTTAGCCGATTATGCCCAAATTGAGCAAAAAATTAATGCCATTACGGCACAGCAGTTGATGCAAGTGGCAGCGCAATACTTTGACCCCAATAACCTATCGCAATTAGTGTTCAAATAAACGCCTAAAGTTGCGATTAAGCGAGGGCAGAACAAATTTATTTGCTTTGCCGAGCGTGAGCAACTTCATGAAATGCAAAGCATTGAATAAACATGTTAGAAAAATACATTCTAGACCATTCGCAACCCGAATCGGAGTTGCTTAGCAGGCTTACCCGCGAGGTAAACATTGGCATGTTGCATCCGCACATGCTATCGGGTCACATTCAAGGCCGTTTGTTGAGTATGTTGGTACACATGCTACAACCACGTCGTGTATTGGAGTTGGGAACCTACGTAGGTTATTCGGCTATATGCATGGCAGAGGGTTTGCCAGAAGATGGTAAAATCATTACCATCGATATTGACGATGAAATTGAGGACATTGCCCGTGGTTACATAGCCGAATCGCCCCATGCCGATAAAATTGAAATGCTGGTGTGCGATGCGTTGGCGTGGTTGCCCACTTGCAATGAAACCTTCGATTTGGTGTTTATGGATGCCAACAAACGCCATTACATTGTTTTTTTTGAGGCGGTAATTGATAAGGTGCGCCCTGGTGGTTTTATTTTGGCCGATAATACCTTGTGGGGTGGAAAAGTGGTAGAGAAAGTGGCATCGAACGATTACCAAACACAAGGACTGCTTCGTTTTAACGATTACCTAAAAACCGTCCCTGGAATAGAGTATTTTATTCTACCTTTACGCGATGGCATTACCTTTATTAGAAAACATCTCTAAGATATGAAATACAAACTTCTTACACTAACCCTATGCCTGCTAGCAGGAAGCCTTTGGGCGCAACAGTCTGTTTTGGATACCCATCCAAAACACCTATTTGAAACAGGTAAAAGCTTGTTTATGGCTAAAAACTACCCTGCAGCGAGTCGCTATCTAGAAGAAGCCTTGGCATCGGACATTTTTGCCGGTACCGAAACCGAGCGTCAAGCCCGTAACTACATGGCATTGTCGGCTTTTTACCAAAAGAAAGACGATGCTGCTCATTTGTTAGAGGCGTATGCTGCCGATTATCCTTATGCATCGAACATTGAGCAAGTGCAATTGTACATTGGTATCTTGGAAATTGAAGAGGGCAAAACCAAGCCTGCCTTGAATCGTTTTGAAAAGATTCGTTTGTCAGATTTAGACGAAGCCGATGCACAGGCCTTGCAATATTACCGTGGGGTGGCGCACAGCAAACAAAAAAAATACGATGCGGCTGCTTACGAGTTGGGTCAGTTGCTTAAAAAAGGCGCAGGTGTGTACGAAACCAATGCTACCTATTACTACGGTTATGCACAATACCAATTGGGCAACTATGGCGAGGCGTTGCAATGCCTTAAAAAGGTAGAAAACGAACCCGAGTTTAAGCAACATGCTCCTTATTTAGTGTGCCAACTGTACTTTTTGCGCAATAACTGCGAAAAAGCTACCGAGTACGGGGTTAAGTTGTTGAGCCAAGAGGCGAAAGGTACTAAATCGGAACGTCAAAAAATAGAACGCCAAAAATCGGAAATTAACCGTATTGTAGGAACGTGTGCATT
This sequence comes from Paludibacteraceae bacterium, assembly GCA_017646225.1. Classification (GTDB taxonomy): domain Bacteria; phylum Bacteroidota; class Bacteroidia; order Bacteroidales; family Paludibacteraceae; genus Enterocola. The sequence goes on from JAGCMZ010000093.1 coordinate 17,949, forward strand.
CCGTTCGGGCAAGTATCAAGAGGCAGTAAACCACTTGGAAGCATACCAAAAGCAAGCCAAACGCATCAGCCGCGAAGATTGGTATTTGTTGGGTATGGGTTATTATCAATTGGAAAAATACTCCGAGGCCATTACGGCATTGAGCAAAACAACATCGAAAGTAGAAGACAAACTTACCCAAAATGCCTACTATCACATTGCCTTGTCGAACCTAAAAATGGGCAACAAGTCTAAGGCACGCATGGCGTTTGAGCAAGCATCAAACACTAGTTTTGATAAAACCATACAAGAGGATGCTTTGTACAACTATGCGTTGGTAACCTACGAAATGTCGTACCAGCCCTTTAACGAGTCGGTGGTGGCTTTTGAACGTTTCTTAAAAGAGTTCCCTAACTCGCAATACAAAGACAAGGTGCACGAGTACATGGTGAATGCCTATTTAACCACCAACAACTACGAAGAGGCCTATGCTTCTATTCAAAAACTCAATACCAACAATGCCAAGGTAAAAGAGGCAGAACAAAGGGTGTTGTTTGGTATGGCTACCAATGCTATTGCCAATAGAAAGCACGAAACGGCTATGCAACACCTTGAAACCTTGCTAAAACAAAACGTGAGTAACGTAGATTTAAAAGCACGTGCTCAGTTTTGGTATGGCGAGTGTTTGTACCGTAGTGGCAAATACGACGAGGCTAGAAACTATTTTAGTCAATACCTAAAAACCACTACCTCGCGTTCGCAAGTAGAGTACAATTTGGCTTATTACAATACGGCGTACACCTATTTCTCGCAAAAGAAATACACCCAATCGAACGAGTGGTTCAAACAATTTGTATCGATGGAAAAAGAAAATACGGTATTGTTGTTAGATGCGTATAACCGCATTGGCGATGCCTATTTCCAAAACCGTGACTTTGCCCGTGCTACAGAGGCATACGCAAGCAGCATTGCCAAGGGTGGCACTGCAGCAGGTGTCGATTATGCCATCTATCAAACGGCGTTTGTGTACGGCTTGCAAGGTAAATACGATACCAAAATTACTACCTTGAACACTTTGATTCAGAAATTTCCTAAATCACCTTGGGTAGACGATGCTTATTACGAACAGGGTAGAAGTTACACCTCGTTGAACCAAAACAAAGAGGCAATGGATGTATTTACCAGTATCTGCAATAAATTCCCCAAAAACAACGATGTGGTGCGCAAATCGCGCTTGCAGTTGGCTATGTTGCAGTACAACGAGGGCATGGTAGACCAGTCTATTGCTACCTATAAACTAATTATCGCCCAATATCCTAACAGCGAAGAGGCGGCTACCTCGCTTACTACGCTAGAAAGCATGATGGTAGACCATAACCGTGTAGATGAATACAACCAATTGGCACAACAATTGGGCAAATCGTCTACTACCAAAGAAGACTCGTTGCAGTACAAGGCAGTAGAAAAGGTTTACTTCCGCGACGAATTGCCTGCGGCTACCACGGGCTTTGAAAAGTACTTGACAACGTATCCACAAGGCAAATATCGTTCGTTGGCAACTTATTATTTGGCCAACTGTTATTACCGCCAAAACCAAAACGATGCAGCGCTTAAGCTGTACAGACAATTGGTGAACGATGCGCAAAACCCCAACATGGAAATGACGTTGGCACGTGCAGCTTCGCTCAGCTACGATGCAGCCAAGTATGCCGAAGCGGCTACCTATTTTGAACAATTAAACGGCATTGGCAATGCCGAACACAAGCAAGCAGCCGCCTTGGGCTTGTTGCGTTGCTGGAACTTGTTGAACCAATACGACAAAACCATTGCGGCAGCCAACGACCTGTTAGAAGCCTACAAGGGCAATGCCGATATGGTTACAGAGGCACGATACAACCGCATGAAAGCCTATGTGGCGTTGGGCAAAGCCGACGATGCGTTGGCCGATATGAAAGCCTTGGCTGGCGATACTCGCAGCGAGTTTGGTGCCGAAGCCAAGTATTTGTTGGCTCAATACTATTTGGACAAAAACAACTTGGACAAAGCAGAGGCCGAGGTGTTCGATTACATTGATAAAGGAACCTCGCACCAACACTGGTTGGCAAAATCCTTTGTGGTATTGGCCGATGTGTACATGGCCAAAGAAAATTACTTTGAAGCCAAACAATACTTGTTGAGTTTGAAAGACAATTACAATACGGCAGCCGATGCCGAAGTGGCCAATGACATTGCTACCCGTATGCAAAAAATTGAATCCATAGAAAACGAATCTATCTCCAATAATTAACGTATGAAACGAACCCTTATATTTTGTTTGTTTTGCGCCTTGGTGGGTAATGTGTGGGCTACCGAAGAGGTGAGCAGGGATGTTACCGTAGAGCGCGATTATAACCCCACAATAGGTCAGGTAAGAAAGCAAACGCTTACGCCCGATAAAGAGGAGTTGACACCCGAACCGCTAGAGGTGAAGTATACTACGTGGTCTAAGTCAGAAGAGGTAGAGCAAAAACCCAATTTGCAAAAACCCATTACGGTAGATGTAGATCGCTTTTATCCTTACAAAAAGGGTATGGCAAAGGTAGGTTTTGGCTTTTATTTGCAAGCCTTGGCAGAGTTTTACTATCCGTTGTTGCAAGGCGATACCTATTTGTTGGATGTAGATGTAAAGCACCATTCTAATTGGAGCAAAATAACCCTAGAGGATGGAACCAAGCCTCGTGGCATGAGCCATTTTACCGATGTGGCGCTTAACTACGAACATCAGTTTACCGATATGCGTTTGGCCATGAAAGCCGATTATGCGTATACGGGCTACGATTATTACGGTATGAGTACCGAACCAGTAACCCCTTTCTACAAGGATACAGTGGGCAATAACTCGGTGTTTGAGTTTGAGGCTAAGTTGTTTTCTACCAATACTAAAAACTCGTTTCAGTACCATGTTGGGTTAGATTATTTGTATTTGGGCAGAAATTTTGATATCTCGATGCACGAGTTTGGCTTCGATGCCGATATCAGCGGCGCCGTGGGCAATGGCCGTTTGGGCGGGGCGGTAAAGCTAGATGTCCACACGACCTCTATGCCTGGACATGCATCTTCGGTCCCTGAGCCTGCATCTTCGGTCCCTGAGCTTGTCGACGTGTTGTTGACCGATAGGGAAAAAGGGCCCGAAGATACAGGTAG